>JASFVU010000313.1:0-4478 GCA_050049665.1 Bacteroidales bacterium
TGTTTTAATCCTCCTTCGTCCCGAAAAAATCCGGGACTTCGGAGGACTGTGCCTCCGCGAAGCCGCTAAGGCGAGGCGAGAAGGTGAGGAGTTTCAATTCCGGGAACAGGGAGGGAAGAATGTGTATCAATAAAGATTGATAGTTTTTCCGCTTTCGTTTTGTTTGTCTAATTTCACGGGCTGAAGACCAGACGGAACAATATTGATATTGACATATGGAAGCGGGAATTTTCAGTGATGAGTACTTCATGAAACAGGCTCTTGCCGAGGCAAGAAATGCTTTTAACCGGGAGGAAATTCCTGTTGGTGCGGTGATTGTGGCAAACAATACGATCATTGCCCGGGCACATAATCTCACCGAAACACTCAATGATGTAACTGCCCATGCTGAAATGCAGGTAATAACAGCAGCAGCGAATGCTATTGGAAGTAAATACCTGGATGAATGCACATTATTTGTTACCCTTGAACCATGTGCCATGTGTGCCGGAGCTATTTTCTGGGCGCAATTGCAAAAGCTGGTATACGGGGCATCAGACCCAAAACGGGGTTATACGCAGGTTCAGACACCTCTGTTACATCCAAAAACCGAGATCCTCAACGGGATCATGGCTCACGAGTCGGAAATGATCATGAGAGAATTCTTCAGAAAAAGGCGTTAGTGCTTTCAGAATTCCCCCGGAAAGGAATATATTTATAAAAAAATACTTGCAGAATGGTTATTGATATAAAGCGTACAGTAATAAGAACCCAACTTCGCCGGCTGATTACCATCATTCTGTTTACCCTGATCATATTGCTTGTTGTTCTTACGGGCAACGTACAGAATACATTCATTGGCATAAACAAGTACCAGTGGGCGCTTATTTTAGCACTGGTCTATTCCATATCGATCATTTTTGAGTCGGCTCTTGAAATGAACTATATCTATTTTGCAGATAAGGATGATATCATCATGCTAAGGTATTTCTCCATGAGTCTTTTCAGTAAGAAAAAAAATTCCATTGAGATCCCCAAGAAAGCGTTCGGTGGTTATCAGTTGATCATTTCACTCTGGGGCATGAAGAAAAGAATTATTTTATACCATAAAATAAAGGATAAAGAGGCTAAATACCCGCCGGTAAGTATTTCAAGTCTGAATAAAAAGCAAATAAATCAATTGACATTGACATTGGATAAGTATAAATAATCCGGGAATTTCAGAGTTAGTGCGCAATCAATGACCGATCTTCAACTGAAAATAGCGCTTAGTATTATTCCAAATGTCGGGCCACGGCTGGTTCGCAGACTGGTTGCCTATGCGGGAAGTGTTGAAGCAGTATTTCATGAAAGGAAAAGAGCACTTGAAAAAATTCCCGGTATAGGTGAAGGGAAAGCGTCGTTTGTTCAAAGCGGGTCCCGGTTACTGGAAACAGCAGCCAGAGAAATTGAATATGTAAATAAAGAGGGAATAGTGCCGATGTTTTACCTCGATAAGAATTATCCACTCCGGTTAAAGGAATGTGAAGATGCTCCTGTTATCCTGTATGTGAAGGGCAATGTGGATTTCAATGCACAAAAAGTGATCAGCATTGTCGGGACCAGGAAAGCTTCTGAGTACGGCAGGATCTGTACGGAAGAGATCGTTGAATATCTTGCAGCCGGTTATCCTGAACTTGTTATTGTGAGTGGCCTTGCTTACGGGATCGATATTGCCGCTCACAAAGCAGCTATGAAAAACCATTTGTCTACCATAGCTGCTCTGGCACACGGGTTTGATTTTCTCTATCCCTCGCTTCATGCCCGGCATGCGGAAAAGATCCTTGAACAGGGGGCACTGGTCACCGAATTTCGCGGAGAGCGCAAGCCCGACCCGGGTAATTTTGTAAGCAGGAACAGGATCATAGCCGGATTGGCCGATGCTACGGTCATTATAGAATCAGCTGTAAAAGGAGGGGCTTTGATCACAGCCGAGCTGGCAAATTCCTATAACAGAGATGTATTTGCTGTTCCCGGTAAGAGTACTGATACATATTCAAAAGGGTGTAATAACCTGATCAAGTACAATCGGGCTGCATTAATTGAAAATGGCAGGGATCTTGAATATGCGATGGGATGGTACAGGGAGAAGGAAAAACCACAGGTTACTCAGAAATCTTTATTCACTGATCTGAGTCCCGACGAAGAAAAGATCATGTCGTTCTTATCCGAAAGAGAAAATTCTTCGCTGGACGAAATCTGCATATCACTGGGAATGCCTGTTGCAAAAGTTTCTTCCAGCCTGATAAACCTTGAGTTTAATGGCTTGGTACGTCCTCAGCCGGGCAAATACTATGCAAAAACATGAGTAGCTTCTGAACAGAAGTGATCCTATTTTTTTATTTTCGTGTATCGGTTTATTTATGGCACCATTAATTGATACGCATTCACACCTTTATCTTGATCAGTTTTGTGCTGATATTGAAGAAGTAATTCAAAGGGCAAGGAATGAAAATGTAGTTGCTGTTGTTCTGCCCAACATTGATTCATCAACGGTTCACCCTTTACATGAACTGGTATCGGCATACTCCGGATATTTTATTCCTCTGATGGGTTTGCATCCTACCCATGTGAAAGAAAACTACAAAGAAGAACTGGAATTTATCCTTGGTCAGTTTGAGCAATTCAATTATAAAGGCATTGGGGAAATCGGAATTGATCTTTATTGGGATAAAACATTTTATCAGGAACAGGTAAATGTCTTCGAATATCAGTTGCAGTTAGCAAAACAAAATGACTTGCCGGTCGTCATTCATTCCCGTGAATCGTTTAATGAGATCATGCAAATTCTGAAAAAAAAGAAATACGAAGGGCTAAAAGGGATATTTCATGCATATACGGGAGATGTTGTACTGGCCAGGGAAATAACCGGTATGGGATTTAAACTGGGTATCGGGGGCATCCTGACCTTTAAAAATTCGGGTTTGCCGGAAATTGTCGGGCAGGTTGATATAAATCATATTGTTGTTGAAACCGATTCTCCTTACCTTGCACCCGATCCTTTCAGGGGGAAAAGGAATGAAAGCAGTTATTTGAAGTACATTGTTCAGAAACTGGCTGAAATAAAAAATATTTCTGCAGATGAAGTTGCTGAAATAACTACCCGGAATGCCATTGATGTATTTGGATTATGAAAACAAAGAATAAACCAGCTACACTTCTTATTATCTATACCGGAGGTACCATTGGCATGGTGGAAGATTCAGTGAACGGCTCTTTACGCCCTTTTTCTTTTGAGAATATCCTGGATGAAATACCTGAACTGATTCATTCCGGGTATCGTTTGTGCTCCTACTCTTTTGAGCCTCTTCTTGATTCTTCAAATATAACGCCTGAAGTGTGGATACGCATTGCAATGCTTATTAAGGAGCACTACAATGGATTTGACGGCTTTATTGTATTGCATGGTACCGATACAATGGTTTATACGGCCTCAGCTTTAAGTTTTTTGCTTGAAAATCTTAAAAAACCGGTTATTCTTACGGGTTCACAGTTGCCTGTCAGTTCATTGCGTTCCGATGCAAAGGAAAACCTCATGAGCTCCATTGAGATAGCCGGTGATATAAGAAACGGCAAACCTGTTGTGACAGAAGTGGCTATTTTTTTTCAGGATAAATTGTTTCGGGGGAACCGGACCACCAAATTCAATGCTGACGAATTCAAGGCTTTTCAGTCGTTTAATTATCCGCCTCTTGCTGAGAGCGGAGTGCATTTGAGATATAACAACCTTGCAATAGGCGATTTTTCTTCAGACAATAACCTGATCGTGCATAAGAATCTGAACCGGGATGTTGCTATTTTAAAGATCTTTCCCGGTATCACAAAGAAAGTTGTTCAGTCTGTTCTGAACATTGAAGGGTTGCGTGGGGTTATTCTGGAAACTTTTGGTGCCGGCAATGCTCCAAATGAAAAATGGTTTCTTTCCGAAATTGAAAACGCTATTAAAAAAGGCGTCATTATTGTCGGTGTTACCCAGTGTGCTGAGGGAAGTGTGGAAATGGGCATGTATGAAACGAGCATTGCACTTGAAAAGCTCGGTGTTGTTAGCGGGCACGATATTACAACCGAGGCGGCTTTAACAAAACTTATGTTTTTATTAGGTATGTTAAGTTCGAAGCAGGAGATAGGAAGGCAATTAAATAGGTCTTTACGGGGAGAAATAACCATTTGATAAGTTGCAATTAAATTTTTTTTAGTAATTTTCGACGCTGAAAAAAACGTGCAGGCTTTGAGATTACTGGAGAGGTGGCCGAGTGGTCTAAGGCGCACGCCTGGAAAGTGTGTATACCGCGTGAAACGGTATCGAGGGTTCGAATCCCTCTCTCTCCGCAGGGGGTTTTGAACCGGAGTTCTTTGATCAGAAAAGTTGCAGACACTGAATAAAAGAGGATTCGAACAGAAGCCCCGCCAAAGGCGGGGAGATGGAAGGGTTCGAACGGCGCAGCCCTCACGAAACCGAC
>JASFVU010000314.1:0-4472 GCA_050049665.1 Bacteroidales bacterium
ACAATTCCTGTGTCAAGAAGCAATTATGAAGTGTTCATGGGCTTGGGTGTTTGGGAATATAATGCTCCTGATTGCCGGGAAAACTATAAGAAAAAAATGCTCATTGATACACCCGGATACGATATAGCCTATTGGTATTTTCATATGACAATCACAGGTCATCACGGAGGACAGGCTACATTTACCTTAACATCGTCAGATACTGATATCGGCGACCATTGCCACATTGAATTTGAGAATGGGTCAACGTACGACATTCACTCATGGGGGAGTGGTGAGGATCCGGTTATTGTGCATTAATTTATGCAAAAAGAATACAAACTTTTGTTCAAACCGGGTTGAAACACAAACAGGAAAAAAATATGGTACACTAAATCACATCATTATTTAACTAAAATGAAACTATTATGAAAACCAAACTGTTACTGGTAATTATTGTATTTACCGCGTTGTGTTCCGTTATTATGGCACAACAAAGAGCCAATGAAAATATTCAGATCAATTGGCGTGATTATTCCTTTAGCACAAGTCGGCCTGTACCTGACTTAATCCCTGCGATACATATGACGGCATTTCCAGAAGATGTTGGGAGTGGATATTATTTTGTACAGTTTGTAGCTCCAATTACAGCTGAAATGAAAAATGTCGTGGCCGAAACCGGGGCTGAATTAATGAACTATGTTCCAAACAACACATACCTGGTCCGGATGAGTAGTTCGCAACGCGATGCTGTAGCCGAATTAGAAGTTGTGCAATGGGTGGGTATCTATCAGCCGGCATTGAGGATCTCAAAAGCATTGAGTAATAAATTAACCGGTATAGAAATTGAACCTGAAAGGCCTGAAAAATATGAGTTAACACCAAAAACCCAACTTTCTCCTGTTGAAAAACCTCTGCAGTTGATTGTCACTATTTTCAGAGGTGAGGATCTCACAAAGATCAGGAGCGAAATTGAAAGAACCGGTGCTCAGATTCTGGAAATCAGCGAAGAAAAAAACCATACCAAAATCAGTGTAAGTATAACACAGGAAAATGCGCTTCAACTTGCTCCGATTAACGGGGTTAAATGGATTGAAGAGCTAAAAATCAAAAAGCTTCACAATGATGTTTCGAGGGGAATAATGAATGTGACTCCTGTATGGAGTGTGCATGGTTTACAGGGAGATGATCAGATTGTAGGAATTTCAGATAGCGGTTTGGATTCCGGAGTGGACGATGCCAGTATGCATGATGATATTGAAGGAAGGATAAACAATATCTTCAGTTGGCCTGTGCAGGCAGGATATGGAGTTGCAAACACAGGTGCTGATGATGGGGCTGCAGGTGTGAATGACGGTCATGGAACCCACACTACCGGGTCAGTACTGGGAAACGGAACAGTTTCAGGAGGAACATATTCCGGAGTGGCTCCTCACGCAAATCTTGTTTTCCAGGCTTTAATGCAGGAGACACAGTTCCCTCCCCTTTATTCGGAATTAGACGGATATTACTTAACAGGAATACCTCTTGATCTGAACGATCTGTTTCAGCAAGCCTATGATGAAGGTGCCAGAATACATACCAATAGTTGGGGAGGTGGCGATCCTGGTGATTATGATGGCCAGTCAGAAGATGTGGATGAGTTTGTATGGGATAATCCCGATATGCTGATTATTTATTCTGCAGGGAATGATGGCTCTAATGATGATGGCAATAATGTGATTGATTTGGGTTCGGTTACATCACCCGGGACTGCAAAAAATTGTTTAACTGTAGGAGCCTCCGAAAACAATCGTCCGACCATACCTCAAACCTGGTATAGATGGGACGGACCGATAATTGATGTCGATCTGCAGGCTGATGATCCGTCAGGAATGGCTGCCTTTAGCAGCAGAGGACCAGCAAATTCAAATACTGCTACTGTTGCTGATGATATTATTAAACCTGATCTTGTTGCACCCGGAACAATGGTAATTTCGACACGTTCACAGGCCACACCAAATACCATCTGGTTTCAGGATGATGTGGAATCAGGTATAAACGGATGGACAGCAGGAGGTACATGGGCCCAGGTTACCACCGATGTGCACAGTGGGACCACTTCATGGCATGATAGTCCGGGAGGCAATTATGCAAACAATACCAGCATAAGTCTTACCAGCCCGGTTCAGAATATCAGTGGTGGCGGACCAGGATCAAAGTTGCTCCAGTTCTGGTACAAATACGACCTTGGTACAGGAGACGAAGTGAGACTGAATCTTTTTGGAGATATTTTGGATGCGGGATTAACATTAGCTGAGGGAAACCAGGCAGATTGGGAGTTATTTACAATTGCTCTCGGACCATATGATCTGGGTGGTGGTAATCTTGTTAACTGGTCAGATGATGTTAATTTTCAGATAAGTTTTGAACTGAATTCAGACAATGACGGTAATACAGGTGATGGATTCTATGTGGATGATGTACGTATTGTTGAAGGAGCATACGTAACTGCCAGACTTAGTGATTTCGGATTAGAAACTGTTGGCTCTGTGAACGATGAAAATTACCTGGTAATGAGCGGTACCAGCATGTCGGCTCCTCTTACTGCCGGTGCAGCGACTATTGTTCGTCAGTATTATACAGACATTCTTGGGCTGGAATATGTATCAGCTGCTTTATTAAGGGCTACGCTCATCAACGGAGCAACAGATATCAGCCCCGGACAATATGGCGCAGGTGTTAACCAGGAAATAAGTGAAAGACCTGACAATGTTCAGGGTTGGGGAAGAGTAAATCTTGAAAACAGTATTTTTCCGGCTGCTCCGGCAAGCCTTGATCATATTGATGAACTCGCAGGTTTGGAGACCGGTGAAAATCATACCTATAGTTATGAGGTAACAGATAATTCTGTACCGGTAATAATCACAATGGTATATCACGATTTTCCCGGAGTTGGCCTGGTAAATAATCTGGATATGACTGTTACACCTCCTGCAGGTACTACCTTATATCCAAATGGACTTACTACTACAGATGTAAATAATAATGTGGAGCAAATTGAAATTGCAGCACCACAAATTGGCACCTATACAATTACGATAAACGGACAAAGTGTTCCTGAAGGTCCGCAACCCTATGCTATAGCCATTTCAGGAGATGGTAGTATTACCGAACGCGATCCGGTGGATGTAATGCTGGTACTTGACTTATCGGGTAGTATGTTATCACCGGCTTGCCCTGCATGCGATACAAAATTACAAGTATTGAAAGATGCTGTTGAATTGTTTGTCAGGTTATGGTCGGCTGTAACTGTTCCCGACGACAGAATCGGTATAAATTATTTTAAAACGAATATTACACCTCTGACCATTGGAGGTGATGTGCTTGTGCCACTTATTGGAAATACATCAACCATTATACCGGATGTCCAAAGTAAAACCACTACAATTTTCGATCTGACCGCTATGGGTGGTGGATTACAGTCTGCTATTAATACACTGACCGATGCCACAAAACCCAGAAATATCATTCTGTTTACGGACGGGATGCAGAATGTGAATCCAATGGTGATCAAAATTGACGACAGTCCTCCTGGAGAATTTCACCTGGAAATTGACAATGAACCAGGAAGAACTCCCTCAAATATTTCACCTACTACCCCTCCAACTGTTCTGGATGATGTTCTTGACATTAAGATTAACACAATCGGTGTGGGTACTTCTCCTTCTTATATTGACATACTTGCAGATATTGCTGATGAAACCAGCGGTTTGACAAAAATCACAACAGCGCCGGATAATGATTTACGAAGGTTTTATGTAGAAGAACTTATTGACGTACTTCGTGATTATAGTCCACAACTCCTGGGATATCGCTATGGTTCATTATCCGGCGGTTCTGCAACAGAAACATTTGCAGTCAGTAACGGAGCAAAGAAACTCATATTGAAATGCAGTTGGAAGCGAGGTACTAAATTAAGTTTAACAGTATCAAAAGATGGAGTCACTGTACCGGCAGGCAATGCTTCTGTGAATGGTCCCTATTACCAGATCTTTGTGTTTGACTTTAAAGAAGATACCACATTCACTTCAGGTGGAGAATGGAATATGATGATAAAAGGTGAAGAGGGGGCATCGTATGAAGTGGCTGCCATTGTTGATGAACCTGAACTGAACTATTTGTTTACCATTGGAGAACAAAAACAAACAGTGGGAGATCCTTTAATTATGGATGTACGTTTATCTTATGATGGCAGACCAATTACAGATGCTAAAGTAAGGGCCAGGATATTGAGTCCGCAGATAGGTTTGGGGACTTTAATATCGATATCAGAGACGCCCGATACAGTACCTGATAATTTTCATGCTGAAGATAACTCCACACCGGGTCAGATAAAACTGCAGAAACTCCTGTCAGTTAATTCTTTCCATCAGAAATTAATTCCCGGTGAAACTGTTTTGGACCTTACTAATAATGGGGATGGAAGTTATTCAATCACATTTAACAATACA
>JASFVU010000317.1:0-4461 GCA_050049665.1 Bacteroidales bacterium
TATTCAGATTAATTTTACAACAAAGAAAAAGAAAATTTCGGGGTAGAAAAGTTTTAAAGGAAAATATATGAGAGATGAGAAGAGCGGAGATCATGGCCCTCCATGCAAATGCATTTCATTTTTCAGCAGGGTCAAAACATGCTGATCAATGGGAAAGCTTAATTCTTTAGTCTCAAGTGTATTCAGGTCAGCATACCTGAAAGATACCTGTTCTCCCTCATTCTTTTTGATATTCCTGCAGGCTTGTCCCGGATTTGATCCCGGCGGTTCCGTAAAGCCGGCAAGGTAATAGACGGACAGGATCTGCCGGCTTTTATCGAAGTGTGATTCCTGGAAAAAATCGGTAGTATAAAAATGACGGATGACATGGATACTGCGGCCTGACTCTTCTTTCATTTCCCGTTTGAGACAATCAACTGTGCCCTCTCCGAATTGCAGTCCTCCGCCCGGGAATTTAGTTATATGCATGCCAAAACGAAACTCATCGGTAAGAAGTATCTCATGATGATCATTGATAAATGATCCGTAGACCCTGATATTGAACTTTCCCTTGTCAGACATCTCCTGTCAGATTACCGGATGACTTCCGATATGTATTCTTTTATTTTTTGTACATCACCGGGTTCAAACCATCTGACGGACCGGTTCTGTCTGAACCAGGTCAGCTGCCTTCTTGCGTAGGCCCTGCTGTGGTTTTTTATCTGCTCCTTTGCTTCCTCCAGGCTTATCTTCCCCTCAAAGTAATCAAACAATTCTTTGTAACCGACCGTGTTCAAAGGCGTCAGATCTCTGTACGGATGCAATTCCCTTGCTTCATCTACCAGGCCTTCCCGAAGCATGTTCTCCACACGTTCGTTAATTTGTTTGTAAAGCAATTCCCTGCTTGTATTGATCCCGATCCTGAGCGTATGAAAAGAGCGGTGCTTCTTTTGTTTGTTTAAAAATGAAGAATATGGCCTTCCTGTCATTTCATACACTTCGATGGCTTTCAGCAGCCGTTTCGGATTTTTTTTATCTGCTTTATGCAGATACTGAGGGTCAATCTCGGCGATCCTGGCAAGCAGGAATTCCGTTCCTTTTTCTTCATGAGTTCGCTGCCACCTGGTCCTGATCTCCGGATCGATGGAAGGCAATTCGTCAATGCCTTCACATACAGCATGAATGTACAACCCCGAACCTCCGGCCAGAACGGCCGTATCTTTTTCAGCATAGTAGTTGTTAAGAAAGGCCAGCACTTCCTCTTCGAACAGGCTGGCATTGTAGTTTTGGTGAATGGAGTGTGACCGGACAAAATGGTGCGGGACAGATCCAAGGTCTTCCTCTGAAGGCACGGCTGTTCCGATTCTCATTTCTCTGAACAATTGCCTGGAGTCGGCAGAGACGATCTCGCAGTCAAAAGCTTTGGCTATTTCAACAGCAATTTTTGTTTTTCCAATGCCTGTTGGTCCGCAAATTACGATAAGGTATTTCTGCATCGATCGAATTTGGGTTGGTTCTCCATATTTCTCAGATCTGATTCTGGCAGTACCCGGTTTAAAATTCCGGCTGACAACGATCCGGACTTATCCGATCTTTTGCAACCAGCAATTTAGTGCCCTCTGTTCAGGGGTCTGTACCGGAATTTACATGCCCTGCTGTTTTCTGATGAGGTTCAGTGCCGATCCCTGTCTGAACCATTCAATCTGGTTTTGATTGTACGTATGGCTTGCTTCAAATTCATCCGTGGTATTGTCACTATGGTGCAGAACAATCTTCAGGTTTTTTCCGGGAGCAAATTCGGTCAGGCCGGAGATATCGATCTTATCATCTTCACGGATCTTATCATAGTCTGCTTTATCTGCGAAAGTCAGTGCAAGCACTCCCTGTTTTTTCAGGTTGGTTTCATGGATCCGAGCAAATGACCGTACAAGAACCGCTTTTACACCCATATGGCGTGGCTCCATGGCTGCATGTTCACGCGAAGAACCTTCCCCGTAATTCTCATCGCCCACTACCACAGTTCCTATACCGCTTGCCTTATATTTTCTGGCTACTTCGGGAACCTCGGCATATTCATCATCGGTCAGGCTTTTAACCGAGTTGGTCTGATCGTTGAAATAATTCACGGCACCGATCAGCAGGTTGTTGGAAATATTATCCAGGTGCCCCCTGTATTTCAGCCAGGGCCCTGCCATTGAGATATGATCGGTGGTACATTTCCCTTTTGCCTTTATGAGAAGGTTCAGTCCCCTGAGGTCATTTCCGTCCCAGGGTTCAAATGGTGTCAGAACCTGGAGTCGTTCCGATCCCGGGTTTACAACCACTTCAATATTTCTGCCGTCTTCTGCAGGTGCCTGGTACCCCCTGTCTTTGACCTCGAAATGATCGGCAGGCATCTCCAGCCCCTTTGGTTCTTCCAGCCTGACTTTCTCACCATGCTCATTCAGTAAGGTGTCTGTAAGCGGGTTGAATGTGAGTTCGCCGGCAATGGCAAAAGCTGTTGTCAATTCCGGTGATGCGACAAAAGCATGGGTATTCGGGTTGCCATCATTCCGTTTGGCAAAATTCCTGTTAAAAGAAGTCATGATGGAATTCTTTTCCTGTTTATCGGCCCCGTGTCTTGCCCACTGACCGATACATGGCCCGCAGGCATTGGCCAGGACGACTCCCCCGATCTTTTCGAACTTATTCAGGAGTCCGTCGCGCTCAGCGGTATACCTGACCTGCTCCGATCCGGGGGTGACGGTATACTCCGATTTTACCCTGAGATTTTTCTCAATGGCCTGTGCGGCAACCGATGCGGCACGCGTCAGATCCTCGTAAGAAGAATTTGTACATGATCCGATCAATCCTACTTCCAGCTTTGAAGGCCAGTTGTTTTCCTTTACTGCTTTTGCAAATTCCGACAGAGGAGTGGCATTGTCGGGAGTAAACGGACCGTTGATATGGGGTTCCAGTTGGGACAGATCGATTTCGATCACCTGGTCGAAGTATTGTTCCGGGTGGTTATATACCTCCCTGTCACCGGTAAGTTCACCGGCAAACTGATCAGCCATATCGGCAATTTCTTTTCTTCCGGTACCGCGAAGGTATCCGGACATTTTCTCATCGTATCCGAAAACGGATGTTGTGGCCCCTATTTCCGCCCCCATGTTGCAGATGGTCCCTTTTCCCGTACAGGAGATGGAAGACGCCCCTTCTCCAAAATATTCAACAATACATCCGGTTCCTCCTTTTACTGTTAAAATACCGGCCACTTTCAGGATCACATCCTTTGCGGAAGTCCAGCCGTTCAGCCTGCCGGTGAGTTTCACGCCGATCAGTTTCGGGAATTTCAATTCCCATGGCATCCCTGTCATGACATCAACGGCATCGGCTCCGCCGACACCGATAGCGATCATTCCCAATCCTCCTGCATTCACCGTATGGGAATCGGTCCCGATCATCATGCCACCCGGGAATGCATAGTTCTCAAGCACTACCTGGTGAATAATTCCTGCGCCGGGTTTCCAGAATCCTATGCCATACTTGTTTGAGACGGAACTCAGAAAGTCAAATACTTCCCTGTTGGTGGTCTGCGCTGTTTTCAGATCTTCCCGGGCTCCTGCTTTTGCCAGGATCAGATGATCGCAATGTACGGTTGAGGGAACAGCAACTTTCTCTTTTCCGGCCTGCATGAATTGTAACAAGGCCATCTGGGCAGTAGCATCCTGCATAGCCACCCTGTCGGGAAAAAATTCTGCGTAGTCAATTCCTCTTTTGTAAGTCTTCCGGGAAGCTTCAGGGAGATGGGCATACAATATTTTTTCTGTCAGGCTCAAAGCCTTTCCGCTTAATTCTCTGGCATCTTTAACCTTTTTTGTGTAACCGGAATATACTTTTTTTATCATTTCCCGATCGAAAATCATCTGTAGCAAATATTAGTTTATAAACGTGAAAATTTTAAGAAGCCGCAAGTTACAAAAATATGACTGATTGCGGGCATTCGGGAAAAACAAAAGAACCGGAGATTTGTCATACCGGATCGTACTTAGGTAAACAGTTGTTAATTATACCTGTTCATAATTTTCTGAAGTTTTCCTTAAAATATTGTATATTTAAACGTCTTATTTTTTGTACTTTAAATAAGTATTTGCACCATATAGACCGATCATGGAAAAACTTGAAATAGAAAGGAAAACCAATACACCCGCAGTTATTTTTGATCCGGATAAAGGCAGTCTGAAAATCGAAGGAAGATCCATTCCGGAAAACCCGGGAGAATTTTATGATGAATTAATAGATTGGGTTAAGGAATATTTCAAACAACCAAAACCAGATACCACCATCGATCTTAATCTCGAATATGTGAATAGCGGATCTTCCAAATATCTTCTGGGTTTATTCAGAGTGATCAAAGACGAAACCCAGAAAGGCAGAAACGTTATCATTAACTGGTATTACGAGGAAGATGACGAAGCCATATTAAACCTGGGGGAACAT
>JASFVU010000318.1:0-4451 GCA_050049665.1 Bacteroidales bacterium
TCACCCGGTGGCCATTGATGAGATCAGGGCTGAGAAAATCGACCGGATGGTCAGCAGGATCCATGAGCTCGATCGCTTGCTCGGTGGCGGAATAGTCCCCGGATCTCTTATTCTGATAGGGGGAGAACCGGGAATTGGAAAGTCCACTCTGGCATTGCAGATAGCACTAAGATCGGATAAAAAGGTCTTGTATGTCTCAGGGGAAGAAAGCCCTGAACAACTTAAATTGCGTGCCGGCAGAATCTCGGAAACCAATTCGCTGTGCAAAATATACTGTGAAGTAAACCTTGAGCAATTGATCAATCAGGTTGAAATGGAAAAACCGGAATTACTTATTGTGGATTCCATACAAACATTATACACAGACACCATTGATTCGAGTCCGGGAAGCATTTCACAGATCCGTGAATGTGCCGCCCAATTGCTGAAGTTATCGAAAACCACACACATCCCTGTTTTTCTTATCGGCCATATAACAAAAGACGGCATGCTTGCCGGACCAAAAATACTGGAACACATCGTCGATACTGTCCTTCAGTTTGAAGGAGATCAGCAGAATGCCTACCGGATCCTGCGTGCGGTTAAAAACCGTTTCGGCTCGACTTCCGAACTGGCTATTTTTGAAATGGAATCCGACGGGCTGCATGAGATCAGAAGTCCGTCTGAAATCTTTTTAAGCCGCAACAATTACCCTCTGAGCGGCGTAGCCATTGCTTCCACCATTGACGGAATAAGACCCTTCCTGATTGAAGTTCAGGCACTGGTAAGCTCAGCCGTATATGGTACCCCGCAACGTACCTCAACAGGGTTCGATAACAAAAGATTAAACATGCTTCTGGCTGTCCTGGAAAGAAAAGCGGGCTTTAAGCTGGCTGCAAAAGATGTGTTCCTTAACATTGCGGGCGGCATCAAAGTTCAGGATACGGCTACGGACCTTGCTGTCGCCTGTTCAATATTATCGTCTAATTTTGATAAAGCCATTGAAAAAAATGTTTGCATGGCCGGCGAAATAAGTCTTACAGGAGAGCTAAAACCGGTTTCCCGGATCGAACAACGTATAACCGAAGCCGAACGCCTCGGGTTTAACAAAATTGTTGTGCCACCAGTCCCCAAAGGTAAAAAAGGCAAACCGGCAGGACAAATTGATATTGTTCAATGCGGGAAAGTAGAAGACGCCATCAAAACCATCTTCGGTGTATAGCCTAAGGGTAATCGAACATGGCCGGAAGATCATAATTTTCTTCAGAATCTGCATCTTCAAGATATTCATCCTTCGTACAATCGAGGGAAATGTCAAACCCTTCCGGTTTCTCAAATACATCTTCCTGCGTTATCCCCAATGTTGAATCGGCATAGACACGGAGCATAAACTCGGCCCAGATCGGTAAAACGGTATTTGTCCCGGAGCCCATGGCTGTCCTGTCGAAATGCACAGAGCGATCTTCGGCTCCTACCCATCCCCCGGCAACCAGCTTAGGAGTAATGCCAATGAACCAGCCATCGGAATTATTATTGGTTGTCCCGGTTTTGCCGGCAATCTCTCCTGTAAAATTGTACCTGTATCGCAACCGGGCAGCTGTCCCGTATTCCGTAACCCCCTGCATTAAATTCAGCATCAGATAGGCCGTCTCCTCGCTGATCGATTCACTTGTTTCAGGGATAAATGTTGCCAGCAGGTTCCCGTGTTTATCTTCGATTCTTGTCACATACAACGGAGTAATATGTACTCCCTGATTGGCAAACGTTGTATAAGCTCCGACCATTTCTTCCACCGACATGTCACTGGTACCGTAGATCATTGCAGGAACAGGATCAATATGACTCCTGATACCCATTTTGTATGCAATGTCTGCGATTGGCTGAGGCTTGAACTGATCTACCAGCCATGCAGAAACAAAGTTCTCGGACTTAGCAAGGCCCCACTTCAGAGGTTTCATGGTGTTGATGTCCTCTTTACGCGCCGTTGTCCGTGGAGACCAGGTAGTATCGTTAACATAGAACGTGATCGGTGAAACAGGGACTTCCCGGCACGGGGAATAACCTTCCTGCATGGCCAGAATATAAAGAAACGGTTTGAACGTGGAGCCGGGCTGTCTCTTTCCCTGGGTAACATGGTCGTATTTAAAATAAGTGAAATTGATGCCCCCGACATACGCTTTGACAAATCCCGTATGGGGCTCCATGGCCATAAATCCGTTATTAAGAAAATGCTTGTAATACAAAATGGAATCCAGCGGGCTCATGACGGTATCGACTTCCCCCTTCCAGGTGAAGACGGTCATCGCCACGGGAACTTTAAAAACCTTGTATATCGAGTCCATCGAAACACCGGCATTAAACAGTCTCCTTCCTCTATCGGAGTACCGTATGGCACTTCGAATGATATTATCAATCTGTTTGTCGGTAAGGTCGGCAGAAAAAGGGGCTCTTCTCCGGCCTTTTTTTTCTTTAAAAAATTCAGGCTGCAGATATTCTCCATGCTGCTTTCTTACTGCAGCTTCCGCGTAAGCCTGCATACGGGAATCAACGGTGGTAAAAATCCTCAATCCGTCAGTATATAAATCGTATGGTTCCCCGTCGGGTTTGCGGTTCTTATTGCACCAGCCGTAAAGCGGATTATTGGCCCATTTCAAAGAATCCTCCTGATATTTTTTATAGTTCCACCGGCTATAATTTTTCCGTAACGGTTCATCTGCACTCATGGTTTTTCTGATGTATTCTCTGAAATAGGTTGCCAATCCCGCATTGTGGCTCAGCCTGTGAAAATCCAGTTCGAGAGGCAAGGCTTTCAATGAATCAAATTCCTGTTCCGAAATATACCCATACTTTTCCATTTGCATAAAAACAATATTCCTTCGGTGCAAAGCCTTCTCAGGAAATCTCTTTGGATTGTACAATGCCGAATTCTTTGCCATCCCAACCAACATGGCAGATTGTTCAATATTCAGCGAGTCGGGTAACGTATTAAAATATACCTGGGTGGCAGAATGTATACCAACCGCATTGTACAGAAAATCGTACTGATTAAAGTAAAGAGAAATTATTTCTTCTTTGGTGTATGCTCTTTCCAGTTTCACTGCAATAACCCATTCCTTAACCTTTTGTTTCAATCGTTCAAGTTTCGTCCGTGCGGGTTCGTGAAACAATAATTTAGCAAATTGCTGGGTAATCGTACTGCCTCCTCCGGATCCTTCCCTTCCCAGTATCCCCGTAAGAATAACGGCCCGGGCCAATCCTTTTATATCGATTCCCGAATGCCTGTAAAACCGTACATCTTCAGTCGCTATTAATGCATCGATCAGGTGCTTTGGTAAATGTTCATAATCAACGTGAGTCCTGTTCTGATTTTCAAAGTAAACACTGCCCAATACTTCGCCGTCGGAAGAAATAATCAGCGTGGCAAGATTGATCTTTGGGTTTTCCAGATCCTCGATTTTAGGCATGTAACCCAGGTTCCCTGTGACAGCAAGAAGAATAATTATTACAAAAGTTAAAACGGGGAATGTGAACAAAATCCATAATATACGTGTATATTTAATGAATTTGATATTGTTTTCATCCATAATAAATAGTTCTTTGTACCGTAAATGTATTAATTATTTAATTTAAAATTTTGCACATAAATTTGCATCTGATTTCTTTGTGCTGTTTTTAACCTGTCCTGTTCAGGTATTCACAGTTTAATCTGTGTCAAAGCAGGTTTACCAGGGTCCGTCTCCATAGTAATCATTACGACGGAGGTACTAGTTACACCTGGTTTTTGAAAAAAAGTTAGTGTAACTTAATCGTAACCAGCAACAAAAATGAAATTTGTAAATTAATCTGATTAAAAAAGCGTTTATTCATGATAGATAATTTAGTTATTGTTGAATCACCGGCAAAAGCAAAAACAATTGAAAAATTTTTGGGTAAGGATTTTCGCGTGGCTTCCAGTATGGGACATATTCGTGATTTGTCAAAAAAAGATTTCGGCATCGATCTAAAGAACAACTACAAGCCGGAATATATTGTGCCAAATGATAAAAAGAAAATTGTTGCCGAATTAAAAAAACTTGTAAAAGAATCCAACTTCGTATGGCTGGCCTCTGATGAAGACAGGGAAGGAGAAGCCATAGCATGGCACCTGACAGAAGTTTTGAAACTCGACCCGTCAAAAACCAGAAGGATAGTTTTTGGAGAGATTACCAAAAACGCCATCCTTGAATCCATCAAAAAGTACAGAGGAATAGATGAAAGCCTTGTCAATGCACAACAGGCAAGAAGAGTTCTTGACCGGCTCGTCGGTTTTGAACTGTCGCCTGTTCTTTGGAAAAAAGTAAAACCGTCACTTTCCGCGGGAAGGGTCCAGTCGGTAGCTCTGCGACTTATTGTTGAGCGGGAACGGGAAATAATAAACTTCAGTCCTGTTTCAAGTTTTAAAGTATCCGGTACATTCCTGGCAGAAGGGGCCA
>JASFVU010000014.1:0-14055 GCA_050049665.1 Bacteroidales bacterium
TCAAGTGTATCCATGAAAGGGTTGTCCTGGTTGGCCGTGGTGGTCACTTTTAATTTGCCGTCCTTGAAAATAAGCCATGCCCATCCCGAGCCGAAATGAGTTTTTGCAGCAGTACTAAACTGTTCCTTAAAAGACTCAAATGTACCGAAGTCTTTCTGAATAGCATCGGCAACCGGACCATCAGGATTTCCTCCTCCTTTCGGAGACATGCATTTCCAGAACATCTTGTGGTTCAGATAACCTCCGCCATTGTTTATGATCGTATCATTGTATTCCGATGCATGGCTCAGTATTTCCCTGACCGTTGAAGGAACAACCGGAAGTTCCTGAACGGCTGCATTAAATTTGGAGGTATAACCGGCATGGTGTTTATCGTGATGGATCATCATGGTCTCCTTATCAATGTAAGGTTCGAGAGCATCGTAGGCATAAGGAAGTTCGGGCAACAGAAATTCCTTTTTTCCCGAACGGATGAATCCCGTACTTTTTGCTATGACAGGCATACCTATCAAACCGGCTGCACTGACTAATCCTGTCTTGATAAAGTCTCTCTTATTCATAATAAAATCAACAGTTTAACCTCTGTGTCAACAAACTTACTAAAAAAAGTTTAAGATGAAAAACAGCTTAACTGAGCTTTTTAATGATTTCCGGGAGAGGTAATTTTACCTGGTTTCCGGTTTCCATATTTTTTAACGTATACCGGTTGATCTTTATTTCTTCCTCTCCCGCAAGAAGCACATACGGTATTTGTTTTGCGTTCGCATAGTTCATTTGCTTCTTTACTTTTACTGGATCGGGATAATATTCGGCCGGTATACCTGCCTTTCTGACCTCTTTAGCGATCTGCAGGCAGGTAGATCGTTCCTTTTCCCCGAAATTAATGATCAGTAATGTCGCTGCTGCGCTTACTCCGGTCGGGAACAATTTCTTCTGCTCCATGACATCGAAGATCCGGTCGGCGCCAAAAGATATCCCTACCCCGGAAACTCCCGGAAGGCCAAAAATGCCTGTCAGGTTATCATACCTGCCTCCTCCGCAAATGCTGCCGATGTCCGCATCATTGGCTTTCACTTCTATGATAGCCCCCGTATAGTAATTCAATCCCCTGGCCAGTGTCAGATTAAAATCGAGTTGCAGGTTTGAGGTAACGGATTCGGTAAGGTTCAGGATGATTTCCAACTCTTCAATTCCATTTATGCCTGTTTTTGAATCTTTAAGAAGACTTTTCAGGTTACCGGTCAATCCGGAATTTTCACTTTTCATCGTCAGAAACGGAATCAGTTGTTCAATGGCCTTTTTGTTAAGTCCGCGTTGTTTCAGTTCATTAATAACTTTTTCTAAGCCGATCTTTTCTATTTTATCAATGGCAGTGGTGATATCGATTATTTTATCCTGCTGACCAATTACTTCAGCTATGCCGGTGAGGATTTTCCTGTTATTGATCTTTACCGTTACATCGATGTTTAACGTGGTGAATACTTCCTCAACGATTTGAAGCAGTTCAACTTCATTCAGAAGGGAATCACTGCCTACAACATCCGCATCACATTGAAAAAACTCTCTGTAACGGCCTTTCTGTGGCCTGTCGGCACGCCATACCGGCTGGATCTGGTATCTTTTGAACGGAAAGGCAATTTCATTCCTGTTCTGCACAACAAAACGGGCAAAAGGGACTGTGAGATCATAGCGCAATCCTTTTTCGGAGATGCCGGTGGCGAATTTTAAGGAATTTTTTGTTTCAAGATCTTCCCTGCCCAGTTTACCGAGAAAATCCCCGGAATTCAGTATTCTGAACAGCAACCTGTCACCTTCTTCTCCGTATTTGCCCAACAGGGTTGAGAGGTTTTCCATGGCAGGCGTTTCAATGGGACTGTAACCGTATTTTTTATAAACACCCTTGATCACATTGAAAATGTAATCCCGTTTCACCATGACCTGTGGTGTAAAATCCCGTGTACCTTTTGGTATGGAAGGCTTTTGCATATTCAGCGTATTTTGAGCGCTACAAAGGTAATAATATCAGTGCTTGCAACAAATTTTACGTGGTTACCACCCTCATTATTCCGGTTGAATCAGACGGGTCAGGTTTTCCAGGTATCGGGCACACCCTGTGTCTCCCTCTTTTGGAGCCCATACGGCAAAGTTTTTATCATCGGAAGGAGAATAGGGGCCGTCTTTGATCTCGTAGACCGCAGAATTGTTCTCCAGGGCGATCAGACAATGCCAGGTACGTGCAGGGATCTCAACGCCGTAATGCCCATCGTTTCTGTCCAGGATAATATGATCAAGGACATTTCCTGCTTCATCAAATTCAACAACGGCTATTCTTCCCCTGAGAATAATAAAGGCTTCTCTTTTATCGGGATTTTCGTGCTTGTGAGGTTGCACATAGGTTCCTTTATGCATCGCATGGATCATTCGCTGCAGCCTGTCATCCATTTGTTCATGATAATTCAGATTGGATCTTTTTCTCGGAGACTTCTCTGCTTTTTCAGAGAGTGTGTCCAGTTCTTTTTCAGTTATATTGATCAGCATTTATTTGATACTTAGGTTACTTTATTTGGTGCTCAGGCGTACGAAAGGAAATAAAAGCAGCAATATCATACACATGATCATGATAGCCAGACCAGGACCTGCCAGATCGGCAATCACTCCGATCCCGAAACTCAGGATAGCTCCTGTTACCGAACTTATCTGCGATTCGGCCGACAATACCGAAGCCAGAATTTTTTCTTCAAACTGACCGGCAATGGTTGCCACTCCGGCAGGCCGGCGGAAATTTTCAATTACCAGGATAAAAATAAAAAATATAACAGCAATTGCAGTCAGATCTGAACGGAAGAAAACACCGGCAGCAATTCCGGTCAGCAAACCGGCAACCAGCGAAACATTCAGGTAGCGACCCGTGGATTGAAACAGGGAATTTAATTTCCCAGTGTTCTTTGATGCATAAGCCGTCAGAAAATACAATACAAAATAGATCACTCCTATCCGGATAATGGTTGTTTCCTTTTCGGAAAGGTCCGGTGTCAATGCAAGCGGCATGGTGACTGCCATTGAACTGATCAGTATTTGCAGGTAATCTTTTGAGGCATGGTAAAAACCGCTGAATATTGCTACATTCAGAGTGAGCCGGAGGTTGGCTAACCGGCTCATTGAGCGGTAGGATGATGAAATAATACCTGTAAAAGCATCCCGAAGTTTTACATCCTTGTTTTTTGTCTTTCCGTCCAGGAATTTGGGATAAGAGGCCAATAGGGCGAATCCGATTGAATAAGGAATAAAAGAATACAGGAAAACAGCATTGTAATTTTTACTCAAAAGAACCAGACAGGCAGCTATCAGAGATGATATTGCCGAGCCGCTTTGTGACCACGACCTGGTATGCCCGTAGTAGTCTATTTTTTGATCCTGCCAACCCTGGCTTTTCAGGTATTCGAAGATCATGGCTTTGTGCGTTCCTGTCCGGAATGCATCCCCCAGGGCGAACAGAACAGTTGGAAAAATCAGCCAGAGAAATGAATCTGCGAAGAAATATCCTAAAAAGGATGCCATGTAGAAAGCATATGAGAATAACATTGTAACGCGTCTTCCTATTGCATCGGCAGCAATACCGCTGGGAATTTCAAATAAAGTCCGCAGGATGAAACGAATGGAATAAAGGGCGCCGATCTGAGTATAGCTAAGATCCTTGTTTTGAAGGAAAATAAGTAAAATAAACGGTTCAAAGAAGCGCTGGTTCTTTAAAAATCCGTACAGACAGAATTTGTAATATTGCCAGTCTTTTTTAAATCCGTTTGTCATAGCTGACCGGGCGATACGTTAAAATAGCCAGTTCAGGCCAATATACAGACCGGTTTTACCGTCTCGTTCATCAGCTGCAATACCAAAATTGGCTGCAATGACAAAATTCTGGTTCAGGGCAATATGCAGGCCCAGGCCATAGCTTATGTGGGGTTTTTCTTCGTCATCAGGAAGCATGAATTCATATTCTTCGGGCACTCCGGAGGTATCTATGTCATATTTTTTCGTAACCATTCCGAAATCCGTAAATGTATTCAGAGCCAGGTATATGTTCTGATTCCAGATAACCGTTCGTAAAAACTTCCATCTGAATTCAAGATTTCCGAAAAGATAGTCTTCTCCCACAACCCGGTTCCTTCTTATACCCCGTAATGTTTTTGCACCTCCCAGTGCATCACGGTCGAGAGAGTTTCCGCCATTCAGCAGGAAAGGTAACATATAGTAAGGCATGGTGCCCGTAAGTTTGGCCTGGTAACCGATGCGATAAACGAATGAAAGCCGGTCACGTATCAGGGTAAAATATTGCCGGTGGGTAATGCCTATCTTGGAAAATGCATAATCTCCGTTCCCGATAAAAGCCGGAGCCCAGTGAAAGATTACTTCTGTCCATAAACCTTTCATCGGATTTGGTTCATTGTCGCGTGTATCACAAACAAGTCCGAATTTGACCAGAGTATTGTTGCCGCCATGGATCTGATCGTCCGGAATAATTCCCCACTCGTATGCATATTGTCCGTACAGGCCACCGTCAACCGGAGGCAGTTTTTTTTCATCCGGTTTCCCTTTGTTTAAACGACCGATATCGACCGTATCGGTCTTTATATGATAGTGTGTTATGCCTGCAAGCCAGCGAAATTTATCACTGAAGAACCTGCCCTGAAAGTCGGCCCTTAACCGAAGCAGCTTTCTTTCCTGTCTGTAATAAACGCGGGAAATGTAGACCGAATCGGGTTCATCATCGTCTTCAAATCTCATATCGTAATTTGCTTCATAGCCGTTAAACCCATAGAAGTCAAGGGCACGTTCGGTAAGATAACTGGCTTCGGCAGAAATTCTTACTTTCGGAATAAGGTACTCGGAATCGTATAAGAATTGGGCAATTCCGCTACCTTTGGTTGTAAGTGAATACTCAAAATACAATGAATGACGGTAATCGGGATAAATGGTCCCATCACCGAAATCATAAAAGTTAACCACAGCTCCGAATTTAAATCCTATATCCTGGTCAAAAGCTATGGCAGGCACTGCTCCAAACGACCATCCCTCTTTGATTTTTTCCTTCTTTTTCCCGGTTGTGTCGGCAGGTTGTCCGGAAACTGATGCGACTATAGCAGATAGTGTAAAAAGCAGAAGAACGTATTTATTTTTCATAGATGGGAGAAAATGGTTTCACCTTGGAAATTTATAATAATTTTGGAAGAATACTTCAAAGCGAGGTATTTTGTTGAAAACAAATATTATCCCGGTGTTATGAAAAAAGTGATCAGACCTTTATTAAGGTTTGTGCTGACGGTCATAATCCTGTTTGCACTTTTCCTCTTTTTCTTTTCAATAGTTGAATACAGGCCAAAGTATAAAAAGATTGTTTTTTCCGCCCATGTGCCTGATACCATGAAGACCGGGAAGTCTTATTCGTCATTTATCTGGAATATAGGCTATTCAGGTTTGGGCGGAAATATGGATTTCTTTTATGACGGAGGAGAAAATGTCAGAGATACCAAAGAAAATGTGAGCAGGAATCTCCGCTCTATTTCCGGCTTCGTTACGGCCAACGACAGCATAGACTTTTTTATGCTTCAGGAGGTGGACCTTTTATCCAAAAGAAGCTATAGAACGAATCAGTTTTCCCGGATTGATTCCCTCCTGCAGGATCATTCCGGATTTTTAGGGATAAATTACAATACTCCCTTTGTTCCGGTTCCTGTGTCCAGGCCTTTGGGAAAAGTAAAATCGGGAATAGCGACCTATTCCAACCCGGTTCCTTCGGATGTTGTTCGCTACGGATTTAAAGGCAATTATGCCTGGCCAAAGCGGTTGTTTATGTTAAAAAGGTGTTTTCTTGTTTGTTCTTTTCCGGTTCGGAACGGGAAAACTTTTTATCTCGTCAATATCCATAATTCTGCCTATGATGACGGATCGTTAAGGGAGGAACAACTGAAGGTTTTGGAGACCTTTGCCGGGGAACGATATGAAAAGGGGGATTACATATTGCTGGGCGGAGACTGGAATCAAAGTCCCGGCAACTTTCAGCCCCTGTATGATCAGCCTTTTGATACGTTGAACCTTTCCTATCTGCCAAATGATTTTTTGAATACCTGGGAACGGGTATTCAGCGATTCCATTCCTTCCAACAGGCGGATAACATTTCCTTATTTTAAAGGTGAAACACTTACGACAACCATTGATTATTTTATAGCTTCACCGAACATAACTGTTCATTCGGTTGAACTACATGACCTGGAATTCGAATTTTCAGATCATCAGCCTTTGATGATAAGGTTTACTTTGAACGAATAAAAGAATATGATCAAATATTTTTGTTCTGTTTTAGCCGGTGCCATTTTAACTTTTTACACAGCAAAAGGTCAGAGTTTTATTCCTTTCAATATTGAACAGGCCATAAAGAACAGATCGAGAACGGATTCCGGGTTGCCTGGTGAGAATTACTTTCAGAACCATGCCGATTACAAAATGGAAGTATCGTTTGATCCCCGGGAAGGTAAGTTAAGTGGTAAGGCAGACATTGTCTATTACAATAACAGTCCCGATACCCTGAAAAGGATTGTCATTCGGTTATACCAGAATATCAGGAAGAAGGGAGGGATAAGAGACGAGTCTTATCATTTCGGTGATGTACATGACGGTGTTTCCATTACCACCCTTTTGCTAAATGGTTCCGACCTGCTGTCAGGTCCGGCATTCAGGATGAAAGAAACAGGTACTAATCTTATTCTTGTCCCGGATGATCACATACTGCCTGGTGGATCAGCCGATATAAAAATACACTGGAATTTTGTTATGCCGGCATCGCATGTTCACAGGTATGGAAAATACGGAGAAGGTAATTATTTCGTAGCTTACTGGTATCCGCAGGTTTCCGTTTATGATGATATTGATGGCTGGGACCTGATGAATTATACGGGGACACATGAGTTTTATAACGATTTTAACAATTATGATGTAACCATTCGTGTACCGGGAAATCATATGGTTTGGGCAACCGGGCTCTGGCAAAATCCTGAAAAAATTTTTGACGAGATTGTATTGTCAAAATTGAATAAGTCTCATCAGACGGATGAGGTAATTAAGATAATCAGTTCAGATGACTGGGATAACAAAAATGTTTTTTCGAAAAGCGGGGCGCACACATTTCATTTTAACATGGAGATGATCCCGGATTTTGCCTTTGCAGTAAGTGGCGATTATTTATGGGATGCAACCTCCGTATTGATCGACTCATTATCGGGTAAGAGAGTATGGATCTCATCGGTTTATCAGAAGGATTGCAGACATTTTCAGGAAGTTGCCTCCATAAGCCGGCTGATAATTCAGGACCTGGCATGCAGCAGTTACGGATCTCCGTTTCCCTTCCCCGGCATTACAATTTTTAACGGAAAGGGAGGAACGGAATTTCCAATGATCATAAACAACGAGGATAAATATACGAGGGATGGTGCCGTATTTATCACCATGCATGAAATAGCACACAGCTATTTTCCGTTTCTGACAGGGATCAATGAGAGAAAATATTCATGGATGGATGAAGGGCTTACTACTTACCTGCCTCTTGAAACAGAAAAAGCCCTGGGATCTGAATATTACCCCCTGAACCTGATCCTTGAACGGTATCTGTCAGATTCCGGGACCGAAAATGACATTCCTCTTTTTGTGCCTGCCTACCAGACTCGTGAATACCCATACCAGTTTTACAGCTATTTCAGATCAACAGTTGCTTTCTATATGCTCGAAGAATATTTTACAGGCAAAAAAGCTTTCCGGAGCAGTATAAGAGAATTTATACAGGTCTGGCAGTACAGGCATCCGACTCCATATGACTTATTTGCCATGATAAAAAGACATACCGGAGAAGACATTGACTGGCTGATCGATGCCTGGTTCTTTGGTCCGGGATGGCCTGACCTTGCTCTCGGGGAAGTAACATTTGATTCGGATATAATGGAAGTGGAGGTTCTGAACAAAGGATCGCTTCCGGTGCCTGTTCATCTTACCATTGAATATCATGACGGAAGTACTGAGACTATCCGGCAGGGCCCGGACGTATGGAAAAACGGTGACAAGTGCCTGATAGAACATGTAACGAAGGATAGGATAAAGAAACTGAACCTCGATTACAGGAACTTACCGGATAAAGATTCTACCAACAACACTTACCTGATTCATCAACATTAAACCCAGGATACAATGAAAAATTTAAAAAGAATAGCCATTATTTTTCTTGCCTTTATTTTTATCATCCTGATTGCAGCGATTGTTTATACTACCAGAATAAAAAATAAAGGGTTAGCGGATTATAATCAGGACATTGAACTTCAGGGCCTTATCGAACCCGTTGAAGTATTCAGGGATGCCTGTGGCATACCGCACATTTATGCAAAAAATGAACACGATCTGTATATGGCAACCGGTTATCTCATGGCGCAGGACAGACTGTGGCAGATGGACCTGCTCAGAAGAGTTACCCTGGGACGTCTTTCGGAGATATTCGGCGATGAGTATATTGAAACAGATCTGTTACTACGCTCTTTGAGATTTAGTGCAAAATCGGAGCGTATTTTAAGTACCTGTGATGAAGATCTGCTTCTGACAATAGAAGCTTATACAAAAGGAGTAAATCATTATATAAAAGACAACAAAGACAATTTTCCTCTTGAGTTCACTTTGTTGGGCTATGAACCGGATGCATGGGAAAAAACTCATACGCTCAACCTGATCAGCTATATGGCATGGGATCTTAAATCCGGATGGAGTGAATATATTCTGCATAAAATAGCCGGTATTACTGATAGTGCTCACTTCGTTGAACTACTTCCTGAAATGGAGAACCATACGACTTATACGTTCGATCAGGACCATGCCGAACTGCTGGCAGCAAGTAAGCTGAACAGGTTATCGGCGTTGGATCTGATCGGAACGGATATATTTTCCGGCAGCAATGCCTGGGCAGTCAGTGGAGAAAAAAGTGTAACCGGCAAACCATTTATGGCTAATGATATGCACCTTGATCTGAATATACCCGGCATCTGGATGCAAATGCATCAGGTCATCAGGGGAAAATTGAACGTGACCGGTCTGATGTTGCCGGGCCAGCCTTTTGCCATTGTCGGACACAATGATTCGATCGCCTGGGGAATGACCAATACATATGTTGCGAACCTTGATTTTTATGAAGAAAAAATAAATCCCGAAGACTCCAATCAATATCAATTGAACGGAGAGTGGAAAGATTTTTATGTAAAAGAGGAAACTATCGCATGTAAAGATGGTTCGGAGCACAAACGTACATTCAGGTATAACCACCGGGGACCGGTAGTCTCATCCATAAAAAAAGTAAAAGATAAGGTGTTAACGATTCGTTGGATAGGAGATGAGGAGAGCAATGAATTCCGGACAATTTACTTTTTAAACAGAGCAAATAACTGGACAGATTTTAAGGAAGCTTTCAGAACGTTTCGTTCGATAAGCCAGAATATTGTTTATGCCGATAAACAGGGAAATATCGGGATATATTGTTGTGCAGGTGTACCTGTACGAAAGCGCGATCAGTTATATGCTATATTGCCGGGGTGGACGGATGAATACGAATGGCAGGGACTGCTTGGATTCGAAGAACTTCCGGGTGAATTCAATCCGGAAAGGGGTTATGTTTCAGCGGCAAACAACCGCCCGGTGGATGATACTTATCCGCATTACATAGGACTTTGGTATGCTCCTCCTTACAGAATAAACAGAATACGTGAAATGCTGCAATCGGAAGAAAAATTCTCAATAGAGGATTTTAAACGAATGCAGAACGATCAGCAATCGAAGTTTGCAGAGGATTTTCTTAACATAGGGCTTCCCGCTCTTGAAGGGATGCAGGGCATGTCGGAACATGAACAGCTTGCTTATGCTATGTTGCTCGACTGGAATTGTAATATGTCTCCGGACAAAACAGAACCAACGATTTTTGAATCCTGGACCAGGATCTTTTTTGAAAGTTGTTTTCAGGATGAGTTAGGACCGGAACTATTTAATGAATACATAAAAGTCCAGGGTTTGCCGGACCAGGCATTTTTCAATATTCTGAATAATCCCGGATCTGTATGGCTGGATAATGTTCATACCGTTGAAACAGAAGATATGCAGTCAGTTATGTGTTCGAGTTTCAGGAAAACGATCGGAGAATTGGTGGCTGCCTATGGAACGGATACTGCAGCATGGGTATGGGGAAATATTCATCAGCTAACATTAAAGCATCCGCTTTCTGCTGTTGAAGCACTTGACAAGGTGTTTAAATTAAACCGGGGGCCGTATGAAGTCGGGGGAAGTTTTCACACCGTTTCACCATACAGATATGAAAATAACTCTCCTGACAAAGTATACTTCGGATCGTCACACCGGAGCATTTATGATCTTTCCGATTGGGGAAACGATTTATCTGTTATTCCTACCGGCAATTCCGGAGTTTGTTCCGGTGATCATTATTGTGATCAGACCGGCTTATATGTGTCCGGAGATTACCATCCGGATTATTTTTCAGAAGAACAGGTTTCAGAGAATGCTTTGTATAAAATGAAATTTGTTCCTGTGAAATAATCAGATCAATAAGCCACGCATGTATAGTAAAAACACCTGTAAATTGACCGGAGTCCCCATTATAAGGGAACTTCCCGCTTTTGACAGTTCCTCTGCCGGGATCAGATCTGTGTTTGCGATGACAATGATATGACAGTCATCAAACGTTTCACGGGTTTTTTTCAGGCATTGGAATAGTCCCTGTTTATTATCCGGAACATCAATGACAACCACAGCCGGTTCCTTTTTTATATTACCGGGGTTATATTTTTCAACTTTATGATAATTACAGTTTGTATTGATGCATTGAATAATGGGTGTCAGCGAGCCTTCGGCATGTTTTGAATATTCCGATACAATAAGTACCCTGTTGTCCAGGAAAGAAATGTTTTCAACGGAAGTAATTGATTTATCGGGTTCTATAATTTCTTCAGTCGGCAGTGAAAAACATATTCTGGTTCCTTTTTTGTATGACGAGTCAACCCAGATTATGCCTCCGAGAAGTTCAACAATTCCCTTTGAAATGGATAACCCTAATCCTGTTCCTCCGAATTTTCTTGTTATGGATTCTTCTCCCTGCCGGAACCTTTGAAAAACGGCATAACATTTTTCCGCTTCAATACCAACGCCGGTATCTTCAACATAAATAAGAGCATAGGCATTGTCGTATTTGCCTCCAAACTTTATTGTGCCTTGTTCGGTAAATTTAATGGCATTGCTCATCAGGTTGTACAAGACCTGCTGTACCCTGCTGGGATCCAGGTTTACATGGTCATTTACGCCTTCGGGGAATCCATCATTTATGATGGTCAGATGTCCTTTATCGGTGAGTTGTTTGTAGTTTTCAAAGAAATCATAGGTATCCGGGAATATATGACTGAGCCTGAAGTTAACATTGTTCATCTTGAGCTGATTTGACTCGATCATGGAAATGTCCATGATATCATCTATTAATTTCAGCAGCCTTTGTCCGTTTGTATTAATGATCTCCAGATAGCGTAATTTTTTTTCCTCGGGAAGGCCCGGATTTTGCAGCAAGTCTCCAAATCCCAGGATTCCGTTCAATGGTGTTCTGATCTCATGCGACATGTTAGCCAGGAATACCGATTTCAGTTTGTCCGCTTCTTCCGCTTTCTGTTTTTCTTCTTCGAGACTTTTCTCATAACGTTTTCGCTCTTTGATCTCCTCTTTGAGTGTAATGTTCATATTGCTTAATTCCCGGGTTCTTTCCTTAACGGTTTGATCGAGGTTGTTTTTTGCGATTTCCAATTCTTTATTTTCAATAAAGGATCTGATTCTTGTATTGAACAAAACCCGGGACACAACCCAGGCAAGGACAAGGAGAAAAACAACGGCGTTATACTTTGTAATCATTTCAGAGATACTGACATGATTTAAAAAGAAAAGACCTGAAATCAATGCTGAAAGGCAGAGGACTATAGCTATAAGGAACATAAATCCACGGACCAGAAATATAGTTGCTGCTGCATAGACCCCTATCAGCAGTGTTGGCAGGCTATTAGCAGTAGAAGATTCAAAAACGGAAATTCCGGTAGTCCATAATATCTGGAATAATACCCATGTATTTATAACGAAATGATGAAAAGGCTTCACTTCAGAAGGATTTTTGGGTGATTTCCAATGGGTGATGATCAGAAGACAAACTGTTGTAATCGCCAGGATCGTATCCAGGATCGTGAATCCGATAACTTCATTATTCTGCCAGTAGTCTTTCAGGAAAATATCAGCATTCAAATGTGTACCGACAAAAAGGACAAGGAAATAAGATAAGAATCTTAATCTGCTAAAATTGAGAACAGTGATATCTTCAAAAAATTCTTCCCTGTATGGGCTGTGTTTTAGTTGAGTCCTTAGACGAAGCAGGGTAAGGTTCTGTAGTATTTTTTTTATATAATTCATGGTTTGAGCCCTATTAAAAATAACAATTAATTCGCTCAAAACAGAATGAAAGAATGAAAAAAGTGGTTAATAAGTAGAATTAACTAATTCACTTTTTTTATCCATGCCTCGGGATTTTGCTCAGTCTGAACCTCTTCCAGCAACTGATCGGCATCGGATTTATTTTTGAAAACTCCGTAGCTTACGGCATGCAGGTTACCGATTTTCCCGAATTTTTCAGCATTAAACCCTTTTCGCCTAAGTTCAAGCACCAGATTATCCGCATTCTGTTCAATGCTGAAAGCCCCTGCTACCACATAGTACCTTGTTCCGGTAATCTGAGAGGGGGTTGTCTTTGGCACTGTTTTCTTTGTGTTTACTTTTTCGGTACCGGATTCCCCTGCGTCCTGTTCAGTATCAGGTGCATCATCATAGGATTCGGTGACGTAATTATCCTCTTCGATCACCGGTTCATCCAGCAACAACTCATCCTGATCAGCCTTTTTAAAGAAAGAAGGAATATCATTGTTGTATTTAAGATAAGCTAGGATCAGTATTCCATTTATGAGAACAATGGCGATTACCCAAATCAGAACATTGCGTTTATTGCCTTTCTTTTCGGCGTATGCTTTTGTTGAGGAGGGATAGCTATAAGTTTTTGAATAAGATTGAGAGGGTGCTGCTTTTTCTGTCTTTGCCTTTGCTTCTTCCGTCGCTGTTTCCCGTTCTTCCTGTGTCTTTTTCCTCTCCCCGGCTTTTGTTTTTTCTTCTTCTGCTTTTTTCTGCTCAGCTTTTTGTTTTTCTTCCTGTATCTTTTTTTCCTGTTCAGCTTTTAATTTTTCTTCCTGCGCCTTTTTCGCCTGTTCGTCTTTTGCTTTTTCTTCCCGGGCTTTTTTGTCCGGGCCGGTTTTCCCTGAACCATCTTGTGCTTTCTTTTCTTTTTCAGTCTTTGCATTTGTCACACGGGCCTTTTTTTCCTGTTCCGTTTTTGGCTTTTCTTCTTTCACTGCATTTTTTCTGGTTTTTACTGCCGTCTTGGGTGCAGCAGGCTTATCATTTTCTTCACCCAGTGAGATCTTGCCAGATGCGCTTTTCATCAAAATACCCAACTTGTTCAGGGAATAAGATTCACCTTTATCCAGTCTGGACACAACTTGTTTGACAAAATCATCAATTTTTTCTTTTGCTTTTTCCCTGTCAATGTTTTCTCCTTTCGAGATCGTATCCACAAGCATTCCATCATTGTATTGGAGAAACTCATTAAAAACTATTGTTAAAGGTTTTCTCTGCTTAACAATGAATGCTCCGAAATCAGGAACTATAACCCGATTGTTTTTTTCAAGAATCTGATTGATATAATTTTCCATCAGGATATAATTTTCGTAAATTTAATATAATGGTAAAATTAATAAATCTCGGCAGTTCAGCACATTGAAGATTTTAACAATTGATTGTAGAGTACTTTTTGGTTTTTTATTAGATAAATTTTGTGATTTTGCTTTCTTTGTTCTGTAAGATACATTCGATTTTATGAAATACAGGTATATTTTAGGT
>JASFVU010000319.1:0-4433 GCA_050049665.1 Bacteroidales bacterium
GTCCCTGCTGGTAAATCCGAAAAGCAGATGTGCATCCTCTCTGATCACTTCATGGACATAGATCAAACATAACTTTTCATCCTGCAATTGAGTAAAACTCTGAAGAGAAATGTTCAGCTCATAGCCTAATCCATTTAATTCTAATACCAATGTTGTCGGAGTTAATTCGGCAATCTGCCCTCTTATAAAATCAAGCATGCTTATTCAAAAAAGAAAGGAGTTAAGATACAACATTTATAATTCTGATACATCGTATGATTTCAAAGGATTGGAAGCAATTTCATTATAGTTAATCCTTGTTTTGAATATGTCACAAGCCAGGTAAATTGCTTTTCTGAAAGAATCCGGAGAAGCTTCTCCTTTGCCTGCAATTTCAAATGCAGTGCCATGAGCGGGGGCAGTTCTGACTACCGATAATCCTGCCGTAAAATTAACTCCCGCGTCTGCCGACATGGATTTAAACGGGATCAGACCCTGATCATGATACATAGCAAGAATACCATCGTACCTTGAATAGGATAGTGATCCGAAGAATCCATCGGCGGCAAATGGTCCAAAGGCCAGTATATTCTCTTCACGCGCGGCTTCAATAGCCGGTATTATTTCACGTTTTTCATCATCACCGATAAGTCCTTCATCACCCGCATGCGGATTTAATCCGAGTACAGCAATACGTGGCTTCCTGCAGGCAAAGTCAAACTGTAAAGAATGGTTCATGATCCTCAATTTACTGAGAACAGCATCTTTTGTAATGTACTCAGCAACTTTTGATAAGGGAATATGGCCTGTAACAACACCTACTTTATAAAAATCATTGACCATAAACATCAATGCTCCTTTAGATTCAAAGCGGTTTTCAAGAAATTCCGTATGACCCGGAAAAGAAAACTTATCAGACTGAATGTTCTTTTTATTTATAGGCCCGGTTACAAGTACGTCTATTTTATTCTCTGCAAGGTCCTGAACGGCTAAATCCAGTGCCTGGGCTGAAGCCAATCCGGCAGCGGAAGTAGATTTTCCCAACTCCACACGAATATCCTCATCGACACAACTGATAATGTTCGCTCTTTTGAGGTTAATTTCATCTGTCGATTTTATGTTATTAAAACTAAAATTATCAATGTCCAGAGCCTTACGGTGATAAGCAGCCACCTTGGGAGATCCGTACACGACAGGAATGCAGAAATCGAAAATTCTGTTGTCTGTTAATGATTTAATAATCACCTCATAACTAATACTATTGATATCCCCATGGGTAATGCCAACAACAACCTTATTGTGCTTCATCTTAATATGATTTTTGCCAGAAAAAAAGCTTTTGCAATCATCATTCAGGCATAATACCTGAATCCCTAGCTAGGCTATAAAAATTTTGGCTAAAAATAGTAATTCTATATGAGAAATTTAAAGTGATCGTTTTACTCAAAAATATTTTTTATCATTGGTTCGTACTGAAATACTCCCGTGTGATTACCTTTTTTAATTCACGTTCAAGGATCAGATGCGTTATAGCATCATAAACGGGCAAATTATTCATTTCGGAGATTCCCTTTTGGATGGTTTTCTCATTCAGATCAATACAATATAGCACTGTGTAAAGGCGGGATATATTTTCATTCAGCATGTCCTGAACGATTGGAGCAAGCTGGTCGAACAGGGAACTATACACAAAATGAACATTTTTGGGTATTATAATTTCATACCCGAACTGAGCAAAATCTTTACTGATCTGCAAAGCTGTTTTTCTAATGATCTCCTGGTCTTTCTTATAACGATCCAGTTCTGTCTTATTTGTCAGATAGCTATCCATTTGTCTTTTGGCCAGCGGTACTATCTTTGTCGAGGATCTTTAACGACAGAATAATTGCCTCGACCTGCTTAAGAAGTTCCCTCTTTTTATGGGCAGGAGCAAAAACAAATCCTTCGATCGTAACCACCCTGTTATTTTTTTCGTCCAGTTGAGATATACTGACAAAAGGTCCGCCCATGGCTATGCCGTTTACCATTTTCCACAAACCCCGGATTTCCGCTGTATACTTATCATTGTTCAGTTTGTATTCACTGAATATCGGTGGATAGAGAGCTTCTGTAGTCATATAGGATCCCTCCACTTCACCGGAAACGTACTCCTTTAAAAACCGGTTTCGTTTTTCAACCAGGTAATCTCTTGTGAATGTCTCATCATCTGTGTAATCATAAAAATAGATAAGAATACCCTGAATGATGTCTCTGTATTCCTGGGATATCCAGATAAAATCCTTCTTCTTCACATCCATTGTATATCCTCCGGGAACATTCAGTGAAATAGAATAATCATCTTCCAGTTCCTGGCGGAGTTTTTCATTTCTTGTGTTTTTGTACAACTTCATCAGCCGCTTTTGTTCAGTACCTGAAAGAAGTGTTAAGATCTTGTTGCCATTGGAACTGACCAGTTCGATGAAAGCATCTTCATCAGGTGCAAGGATGGTTATCAGCAATTGTGGCTTTGACCAGGTATCTCTATTGATCAGAATCTTTGGTTCCTGCTGATCAGGACCAATCTTAGTAAGGATAATATTTCTATGCGTTTTAAATGTCTTGCCAAATCCCCTGTGATTTATTTGCAGAATGTCATAATATGGTTCGTCCTGTGGGAGTCCCTCGTACGGAACATTGAGAATTGCCCTTACTGCTTCTCCCGGTTCTTCATTCCATAGTTGTTCATTCATTACAAGCAATACTTCACCCGGGGCCCCGGAAGAAGATGTTTGCAATGCCGGCCTGTCCGAATCGAAACAAGCGGCGACAAGAAGTAATATTAAAAAATAGATCGAATACCTTGCTTTCATAACCGTACTGAATTTGATATCTTAATTTAAATATAGCAAAAAGCTTGCCGGTAATTGTTTTTCACCGGCCTATCTGTCATGGTCTTCTATCCAGATCTCAAGGGCCTGTCCCGGTATAAGATCAAGATCTTCAAGGTTGTTCCAGACCTTAATATCTTCTACTGTACAATGATAGTTAATGGCAATTTTATGAAAATACTCTCCATGGTCAACAACATGAATGATCTTTTCCCTGTTATTGGTCTGTCCGGCACTTGCCAGAAGTGTTTTATAGCTTGTTTGAGGAACATGAAAACCAATGATCCGGTTCTCCTGTCTGATAAAATCATCAATTTTATTTTTGGGTAAAACCAATATGCAGCCATCTTCCATGTCCGGAATATACCTGCGTTTGTAAACGGGATTTAACTCTTCGAGCAAAGAAACAGGTATATTCAGTACGCCTGATATTTGTTCAAATGATATGGCATAATGGATATGTAATGTATCAATATCCGAATATGGATCAATTACTTTTGAAAATTCTATTCCATGTGAATCGTAGTAATTCATCAGGTAATTCATGGCAATAAAAGCCGGCACATAATTTTTCGCCTGTACTGAAAGATAAGTCCTTATTTCCCAGAAATCCGTAAATCCGCCGGAACGTTCAATGGCCTTTCTGACTTCTCCCGGGCCACCATTATACCCTGCCAGAACAAGATTCCAGTCATGAAAAGTATCGTACAGATACTGTATATATCTGCAGGCAGCCTCCGTCGATTTATAAGGGTCTCTCCGTTCATCAATGTATGAATTCACTTTCAGGTCAACCAGAGTACAGGTGTTATACAGGAACTGCCACAACCCGGATGCACCGGATTTTGATCTTGCCAGCGGATTCAGTCCGGATTCTATAACTGCCATGTATTTGAGTTCAAGAGGCAGGTTGTATTTATCCAGGATCTCTTCGATCAACGGGAAATATCTCTCTGCCCGGGATAAAGAAGCTTTTAGTTCAGCCTGTCTGGCATTCAGGAACTCATCAATATAACGTTTTACTTCCTCGTTGTAAATAAGTTCCAAAGGTGTTTGTTTATTTAAACTTTCAAGGCAATATTCAAATGAAATGTCATTGAACGGAACAGTACCCAACTGCGTCTCTTTATCGGTTCCCGATTGCGGTAAATCCGAAGGTTGTCCTGCCAAAAACAGGAAATGAAATAAAACTATACAAAACAGACAAGGAATTTTCTTCTTCCTCATGAGTGAAGGGTAAAAAGAAGTTCAGTAAACAGGATATATACGTACGATCAATCTTTATCTTTATCAATGGCTTTTGATGTTTCACTCTCTGAAGGATCTTCGTCTTTTGTGGCTTTTTTGAACTCCTTCATTCCCTGACCAAGTCCCCGCATCAATTCCGGAATTTTTCTGCCACCAAAAAGCAAAAGAAGGATAATGACGATAATGATGATCTCAAATGGACCCGGAGTGCCTATTAAATGTATGCTTGCCATTTCTCAACTATTTTTATCAAAGGTAATATTATTTTCCCATCAATCGCAGAATCCCCCGATAAATATCATTCCCGTTGGCATATAGTAAGAGAAACAAAAGCAGGAT
>JASFVU010000015.1:0-13966 GCA_050049665.1 Bacteroidales bacterium
GAGAAAAAAGTCCCCGCTATTATGAGTTGGGCATAGTTTAAAGGAAACTTTAACCATATGACAAAATCCTAAATCAAAATAAAAATGAAGACGCGAGTTAACACAAAAAAAGCATGTTTATGGGGAGCCATCGTCCTGATCATTGATATGATAACAGGAAATTTACTCTATATGAATCCGGCTGTTATGAAGATTTTTCAGGAATTTGAAGGTCATCCGACTATAAAACCCATGGAGGCTTTCGGGGGAATGTCAAATTGGATTCTGTTAAATGCAAGCTTCAGTATCATCTTTATTATCATTCTTATTTCATTGTTTGTAAAATTATATGAAAGCCTACCGGGAAATGGTTGGATAAAAGGACTGTCTTTTGGATTGATCGTTGGAATTATAAAAGCTGTTCCGGAAGCATTTAATCAGTTCATGCTATTTAATTACCCAACTCCTTTGATTATTGTGCAATTGGTTAACACACTCCTGGGATTGATCATTTTTGGCACTCTGTTAGGTTTCTTTTTTACAAGATTCAAAGTGATTGAAGAGATTGAGGGATGAGTAAAACTGATATTGCATATTGTGGATTGTATTGTGGCGAGTGCCCCAATCATACAGGTATTATTGCTGATCTGGCAAGAGATCTGAGAAAGGAACTCAGAAACTACAAGTTCGATAAAACAGCAGAACTACTTTCTGAATACCCGTTTTTTAATGAATACAAAAAATATGAGGATTGTTACCTTGTTCTTGGAGCAATGGTAAAGATGAGATGCAATAAAACATGCAGAGACGGAGGAGGAAATCCATCATGTAAAATCAGAAGATGTGTAATTAAGAATAAATTAACCGGATGCTGGGAATGTCCGGAATTTGAGAAGTGTGAAAAATTGGAGTTTTTATCTAAAAATCATGGTGTTGCACATCTTAAGAACTTAAGGATAATTAAGAAAAAAGGAACAGAAGAATTTGAAAAAGGAGAAAAACATTGGTATAAAACAAAATAAATTACGCCGATGTATGACTTAGAACAGCACAGATAATGACAAAGTAAGTCTGGTTAAATAACGGCGATTCATTAACATTTAATGGTTTATTCCGGTTGGAACAGGACAATTCGAAGTTTTAGCATTTAAACACCTGTCTCCGGTTCAACTTCGGATACACCTTTCCTGAGAACTGAGGACCAGATGAAATATACATAACCGGGAACCATTGATTTCCAGGTATTATTAAAAGGATCTCCGGATTTATATAGTGCAATCAATAAAAAAAATCGAAAAATATTTGGTGGATATAAAATTTTGTTTTACTATTGCACTGTATTAGTACGATAGTACACTAAAATACCAACAAGTATGATACAAATCGAGAATCTTTCTTTCAGGTACGATCAAAAGCAGGGACTCTTTGATCAGCTCAGTCTGAAAATGCCACCGGGGAGCATTTACGGTTTGCTTGGCAAAAACGGAGCAGGAAAGACCACTTTACTGAAAATAATCTCCGGTTTGCTGTTTCCGAAACAGGGAGAGATCGATGTACTCGGGTATCGGCCAATGAAGCGATACCCTCAGTTCCTCAGAGAGATCTACCTGATTACCGAAGAGTTTTATCTTCCTTCCTATACCATCGATCTGTATGTACGGCTGAACAGCCCTTTTTATCCCCGTTTTGATCACGGGTTATTCCAGGAATATGTGAATGAACTTCATCTGCCGAGAGATCAAAAGCTTTCGGCCATGTCGTACGGACAAAAAAAGAACTTTCTTTTGTCATTCGGGCTTGCAACAGATTGCAATCTGCTGCTGTTGGACGAGCCGACCAATGGTCTCGACATTCCATCAAAGAGTCAGTTCAGGAAAATGGTTGCCAATGCCATACATGAGAAACGCACATTCATTATTTCAACGCATCAGGTACGGGATATGGAGAACCTCATTGATCCGGTTATCATTCTGGATAACGGAAAGATAGTATTCTTTCAGGATTACGAAGAGATCACCAAAAAGATCGCAATAACCAGACAATCCGAATTGCCTGACGATGAGAGTCTCATCTATTCGGAATCTTCACTGGGAAGTTATACTGTAGTTAAAGTGAACAGCGGCTCGGAAGAAACGAACATGAGCCTGGAAACACTTTTTAATGCGGTTATCAGCAACACGAACAAGATCAATGAAATTTTTAAAAACTAATGCCATGAGTCTGAAAAATTATTTTGAAATATCAAGATTTTGGCTGTTGCTGAAAATGGAAATAGCAAGAAGCAGAAAAGGATTACTAGTGACCCTGGTGATCACCTTTGGTTTTCTTTTCTTCATTGGACTTTTGCTTACACCCTTTATTGATCCTTCTATGATAATCTATGAACACAATACAGGATTTGCATTTACACTACTGACCGGGGGATTTATTTTAAGCAGTTTGGCCTATCGCGATTCAAGCAACACATTGAGAAGGTATAAATACCTTACTCTGCCGGTTTCCACATTCGAAAAATTTCTCAGTATGTGGCTTCTTACATCTTTTGGCTGGATTCTTTTATACACCATAACCTACACAATCTACTCATTCTTTGCCAATGCCATAGGACAGCTTTTGTTCCACGATCTGGTTTTTGAGACTTTTAATCCTTTGGGACCAGGTGCTGTTCAATTCATGAAGTTGTACTTTGTATTGCAGGGTATTTTTCTGGCAGGGGCAGCTCACTTCAAAGGATATGTAATTCCGAAAACATTACTTACTCTGATCTTATTCGGGGCTGTATGCGGAGGTATTACTTATTTGCTCATGCAAGATTTATTCCATATCGAAATGACAACTGAATCCTGCTCCTTTATTGGATTGCCAAGCTTTCAGGTTTGGATGATTATTCAGTGGTTGTTTTGGTGGCTATTAGCTCCTTTGTGCTGGGTGATAACTTATTTGGGACTAAAAGAACAGGAGGTATAAAATGGAATTCAAAGAAACTCAATCAATCTATTTACAGATTGCAGATCACTTTTGCGAGAATATTCTCCTCCAAAAATGGAATCCGGGAGACCGCATTCCATCAGTAAGAGAAATGGCTGTTAATATTGAAGTAAACCCTAATACCGTCATGCGAACATTTAATTATTTACAAGATAAAGGCATCATCTTCAACAAAAGAGGTATTGGATATTTTGTATCTGAAGATGGTTTTGAGAAAACAAAAGCTCATAGGAAAGAGATTTTTGTGAATCAGGAATTACCCAGGTTTTTCAAAGCATTGGAGTTACTTAACATGACTATGGAAGACGTAAATTCCTACTATAAGCAACACATAGAAAACAGAAGCAATGAAAACAAGTAGAATACTAATAATTTGTTTAGCAGGCATACTTGTTGCCTTGTTGATCACTGTCCTCATCATGTTTCGGAGGGATATTCATGTTCTTCTGGAAAATCAGGAACTGATTGAATATACAGTTGTGCCATCCGAAAAATTTGTTTCGCTTGATTTTTCAGACAACTGGAGTGTAAACATAAAACAAGGGAAAGATTGTAAAGTAGAATTGGCAATTGATGAAAGTATAATTTCTAAGCCGGATTTAGATAATAGAGATGGTATACTGTACTTGTCAATTGATTCAATTTCTGAAAAAGCAAATTCAGATCTGATACATGTTCGTATCACTGCTCCTGTACTACATGTGATAAAAGCTTCCGGCGATACAAAAATTCAGTTGAAGAATTTCTGGTCAGATTCCCTGACCGTTGTCCTGGAAGACAACAGCACATTTTCCGGAAGGAACAATGATTTTGCTACGATAAAGTTTAAAGCATCCGGAAATGAAGAGTAGAAATTAATTCTGACACTGACTTATAATCAGTTATAAGAAAAACTCAAAACCAAAATCATGAAAACAATTAATTCTGCCGTTCCGGTTGCTGATATTTCTTCTCTTTTTTTCAGACAGGAATTAGTACAACCGCGGATAAATACCCTGACTGATAACCAATTACCACTTATGGAAGAAAAGATCATGATCCGTGGCAATAAACCTTTTATCGGGAATAACATGAAATGTGATCAGGGTCTTCAGTTAACCTCTGACACAGAATATATTTCTGAAAGCGGCATAAAGAATATCTGTAAGATCGATTTATAAGATAAAAAACTGAACAAGTAACAAACCAAAAAACTAAAAATCATGGAAAAAAAGATACAAAAAAACACTGCACCGTTTAATTGTGTGTATGGTTTAGGATTCATTGGAGCAGCAATCTATTTTATTTCGGTTGCCACAGGATTCTGGGTAGGTGTTCTGGGTTTTCTGAAAGCCATTGTCTGGCCTGTTTTTCTTGTCTATGAAGCATTTAAACATTTGGGGCTGTAAATCTGAATGTATGAAAACCATGAGACAGGACACAAGAAAGATTTTTAAGAAACTGTGATGGTAGCAGGATTTGCAGGAGGTCTGGGGTTAAGTGGTAATGCCTGCGGAGCACTGAGTGCGGCGATTTGGATGAAGTTGCTTGCCTGGTGCAGAAAACATCCCGGCAAATCCCCTCCCTATTTTAATAATCGTGAAGCAAAAAAAACAATGAACGCTTTCTATCAGGCAACTGATTCGAAAATTCTCTGCCATGAAATATGCGGGCAATGCTTCAGCTCCCTGAACGACCATTCAGATTTCATTAAAAATGGTGGTTGCGCAGAATTGATTAATGCACTTGCACAAGCATAATTCTCTTCCGGGGAATACACTCAAATAATTCATAGAAGATATTATTGAATAAACATAAACAAGGAATCATGAAAAAAGTAACTAAAAGCATGAGCCGGCGGGATTTCGTCAGGATATCCGCAACAGGGGCAATAGCTGCTTCCATGCTGAATTCGACAGTACTGATGGCTGCAACAAAAAGACCGGAAGATAAAGAAGGAATGACACCAAAGGACATCAGAAAAGATTTTTTCACCTACGCATGCTCCGGAGCTTTGTTTCTTCATCTGAACCGCTACTATGGATATCCAAAAGAAGATCAGGCATTTGCCGTTGCAGCGCTGTCAGGTGGAATTTTACAGGAAGGATATCAATGTGGTATGCTTTGGGGATCAACATTAGCCGTGGGAGCTGAATCCTTTCGAGAATATGGTAACGGCAACCAGGCAATTTGCAGTGTCATAACAACAACACAGCATCTTATGAGGTCATTTTCAGCCAGGGCCAAATGCATATATTGCCGTGACATAACCGGGGTTGAATGGTCGAAAAAATTAAGCATCCCAAAATATATGATCACGGGGAAAATGTTCAAATGTCTGAATATCGGGAAAAAATGGGCTCCCGAAGCCATTCAGGCGGCAAGTGAAGGATTTTCCGACACATCGACCCAGGTACCTGAGCAAGTTGTAAGTTGTGCTTCGGAAGTTGCCAGAAAAATGGGAGCAAGTGAAGAAGAAGCAATTATGGTTTCCGGGTTAGCCGGAGGCATGGGTTTGAGCGGTCATGCCTGTGGTGCGCTGGCAACTGCCGTATGGATAAAAAGTCTTGCCTGGTATAAAGAGAATCCCGATCCCGATACAAAAGAGATGTATAATCCACATACAAAAGCAACACTTGATGCTTTCTACAAAGAGACTGGTTCTGAGATGCTATGCAGCAAGATATGCGGAAAACATTTCAGTTCCGTGAAAGAACATACCGAATTTATTCAAAACGGGGGTTGTTCCAAACTGATTGAGTTACTCTCAAAAGTTTAATTTTCCTTTAAAGACCAAACCGATGAAAATTCAATTAATAGAAATTCTCAAACATGTCTCTCGAAAAAAGCGCAATGTCTATCTCGACCATAATGCTACAACCCCGGTGAGCAGGAAGGTCAGGCGCAAGATGAACAGTGTTTTAAAACACAATTTCGGAAATCCGTCATCGCTGTATAGCATAGCCGGGAACTCCGTTGAAATTCTGGATGAAGCACGTCAAAGGGTTGCCGGGGCTATTCATGCTTACCCCGAAGAGATCATTTTTACGGGATGTGCTACGGAATCCAACAATGCAATATTGAAGTCTCTGAGCAACTATTTTTATCCTGAAAAAAAGAAAATCATTTCTACTCCCATTGAACATTCTTCGGTGATCAATACACTTGAATTTCTTAAAACCCGGGGGATCGTGGTTGAATATTGTCCGGTCGACCGGTATGGACGTGTATTACCGGATGAACTGAAGAAGCTTATTGATAATGAGACCTTTCTGATATGCTGTATGCTGGCAAATAATGAGATCGGTACCATACAGGATATACAGGCAATTACCCGGATCGCTTGTAAATACGATGTTCTGGTCATGTCAGATTGTGTTCAGGCATTGGGCAAGATTCCTGTTGATGTTCATGAACTGGGAGTAGATTTTGCTTCCTTTTCAGCACATAAGCTCTACGGGCCAAAAGGTACCGGTGCATTGTACATCAAAATGGGAAGCCCTTTTGAACCTTTTTTGCATGGCGGTCAGCAGGAAGAGGGTTTGCGGGCAGGTACGGAAAGCATACATAATATTGCAGGATTCGGGGCTGCCTGCGGGGATATAAATAAATTGCTGGCAAAATCAGAGGTTATTACAAACAGAAAAATGCAATTTATCCTGCAGATCCGGAAGATCTGTCCGGAGTGTATCATTAATTCCCCGGAGAGTGATTGTGTTTCCAATACCATCAACATAACATTTCCAAACATCAAGAATGAAGGATTAATGGCTGTTCTGGATTATCATGGTATAACCGTTTCAGGTGGGGCAGCCTGCAGTGCTCACGAAGATAATCCATCACATGTTCTGAAAGCGATCGGCTTATCTGATAAAGCCGCTGAGGAAACAATACGCTTCAGCCTCGGACCGGGGACCTTAGCAAGGGATATTCGTTATACCATGAGAATATTTCAGCAATGTGTCAATGATCGGAATCTGCTTGTTGATGTGGTGTCAACAGAACAACTCGACAGGGGTATGTTGTTCGATGATCAGACCTATATCCTTGATGTTCGCCCGGGGTTTCTGCGAAAAATGATGAAAAGTCTGCCGAATTCACACGAAGCATCATTTTTTTCAATAAAAAAATATCTTGATCAACTTCCGAAAGACAAAAATATCCTGGTTGTCTGCCAGCATGGTAATCTTTCTTATATCACAGCATACTACTTACGATCAAAGGGCTTCGGTCAGGTAAGTAGTTTATGGGCAGGTCTTGCAGGATGGAAAGAGCAGTACAACGATCTGTACAGGGAATATGCCGGACAAAATATCAGAATTCTTAAACCTGCCGGGTAAGGTCTTTTTTATGAATACGGAGATTATGAGCATGGTTTTCCGGATTTTTGGAGTTGTTAAAGAAAAAGGCTCTGTATTTTGGCAGTTCGCATGCAGTTGGCAAGACTGCTGATCCCGGTATTCTTTCACCCGGAAGCCGGGATGTTAATGAGTATAATATTGATCCTGCCGATTATCCTGAATGAAACATTCCCTGGGATATGGCCGATCGCCGGAGGATTTGATGTGGAAACAACTGTATAGAACCGGGCAAAGGCAGATCATGAGAGAAACAAAAAATGAAATAGATTGTTGATTGATTATTATCAAATTACTGCAAAATTCAAATGAATGAGATCAATTAAAAAAACGGCCCGGATTACCGGTATACTTTTACTGATCATGGTCATCGTTGGCCCGTTCAGTATGATGTATGTCCCCTCACAGATCATTGTGCCGGGAGATGCAGCGGCCACAGTGCAGAATATTATGGATTCCGGATCGCTGTTCAATATGGGTATCGTTGGTCACCTGATCATCCTTCTGGCAGATCTCGGTGTTGCAGTGCTTCTTTACGTATTGCTTAAACCGGTGAGCAGGATCCTGGCCCTTGTTGCGGCCTCACTGAGGATGATCATGGTTGCGATGAGGGGGATCAACCTGGTGAATTATTTTATTGTTATCCTGCTCCTGAACGGATCGGTCAGTCCCGCAAACCTGGGGACAGATCAGCTGCATGCACTGGTAATGATATTTCTCCAAGCCTTTGAATATGGAGTAAACCTCGATTTTGTCTTCTTCAGCTTTCATCTTTTGTTTGTCGGTTACCTGGTTTTCAGGTCCGGCTATTTCCCGAAAATACTGGGCATCCTGCTGATCATCGCATTTTTCGGCTACCTGGTGAACAGCCTTGCAGCATTATTTTTTCCCGGGTACAAAGCAACGGTTAACACAATTGTTACCATACCCAATGCCATTGCGGAACTGGCACTCATGTTATGGCTTTTGATCAAGGGTGTGAATGTTGAAAAGTGGGAAGAACGTGCCGGCGAATCTGCCAGACAATTAATTGTTTAAGCGGGTTCGTGAGAACAAGCTCATAAGAAAGGCTCCATGGTGGTTACTATAAAATAAATTAACCGTCCGGAAAAAGATCGGACAGTAAATAATATAAACAATGAGTTCATTAAGAAAATTATCCAGAATAGCGGGGTTCGGTTACCTGATTATTTTTATAACCGGCATTTATGCTAACTTCTTTGTCCTCGAAGGACTTCTTGTCCCGGGAAATGCGGCAGCGACCGCTGATAATATTATTGCTAATGAGATGCTGTTCCGCTTTGGTATTCTCAGTTTTATCATCATGGTGATCTTTGATGTAGTGCTGGCCTGGGCGCTGTATATTCTGCTCCGACCGGTAAACAGGGATCTGTCCTTGTTTTCGGGGTGGTTAAGGCTGGTGAACAGCACCATTTTCGCAGTAGCCTTATTTAATTTGTTTGGTATTTTGCAATATATCAGCGGGGCAGGGTATCTGCAGGCATTTGAAACCGGCCAGTTGCAGTCGCAGGTGATGTCTTTTTTCGATGCATTTAACCACACATGGCTTATCGGGCTGGTATTTTTCGGTCTTCATCTGTTTTTTCTCGGGTATCTGATCGTAAGATCGGGCTACATCCCGAAGATCATCGGGATTCTGCTTATTATTGCAGCAGCAGGTTATCTCATTGATAGTTTTGCTAACTTTCTTATGCCGGACTATGCCGATTACAAGAGCATATTTTCACTGGTGGTTGTTATACCCGGGGTTATCGGAGAATTGTCCTTTACGCTTTGGCTCCTGATCAGGGGGGTCAGAGATGATCAGGGAACCGTGTAAAGTCTGCCTGTAAAACGGGGCGAAGTTATTTTTGATCATGATTTTGCGGTTCACAATAAAGAAACCGCAGCGTAATCATCTGATTACCGGCATTTAGCTTTGGGATTTGCAAATGACGGAATTCTGTTCCCTATCCGAACACGAGTTTTCCGAGGCCAAAAAAGATGGCAAGCCATATGAGGCCTTTAATAAAGAAAAAGAGAAACCCGATAACCCCTATGCGTTTCAGCCACTGTTTAAGATTTGTTTTCATTCCGTCAAGGTTTCATAGGTTTTGAATGTGCTTGTCATAGGAGGTTTTTTACCTTCTTTTCTGGCTTTACTGATGTCCTGAACGCCTCTTCTGTGGCCCTGAGAAAATTCAGATGAACTGCGCCATTGCTGAAAAAAATTTTCACTATCCCAATGACTGATGATGAGGTAATCATGCTCGCTGTTCCTGGGCTTCAGTACTTCCATACGTTGAAATCCCGGCATGGTATCCACCGCCTTTTTTCTGGATTTCATAAGTTCTTCGAACCGGTTTCTGTAGGATTCTTCACAGGTAATATAATTAATGGCTATGAACATGGAGTCCGCGTTTATTTTACTAATAAACAAAGCTACGGATAGGAAGTTTACTTATCCATCCCAATCAATAGGGATTTTGACCGGATACAACTCTGAAAAGTTTCTTTGTCCATGCAATAAAGCCACAACGGAAAAAGGAACAGACAGGAAGAAAATGAGTTCTGTTTGATCTGTCAGGAAATCTATAAGGGAAAGTTATGGTTTACAATTTGTCATGTACACAATATCCTGCACCACATCCGCAACCAAAGGCCGGGTTGTCATCTTTTTTCCGGCAGTCGGCATCGGCTTGCTTTGATCTTTTGGCTGACAGGGTCTTCAGACCAATGCCGAGAAAGGCAATGCTTATTAATATCAGTGCGATCAGAAATACTTTGAGAAGCATATTAATTTGTTTAACAGTATAACAATCCTGTTAAGGAGAAGTTCAGGAAAAACTGTCTGCATCGATCTTTAACTGATCCGGCCGGATGACTGGTTTTCGTTTGCTGTTAGCTTTTTTCCACAGCCTTTTTTCTTCGCATTTTACACAGCAAATACCCAGTTCACGCATTTTTTTGTTTTTACCGACCTCTGTTTCGGGAAATTTTCCCCCGCGACGGAAGAATATGCTTATCCCGAGCGCAATGAACGAAATAGCAACCAGAATGACAGTTAACAGAAAGATTTTCATACTTCTTTTTATGATTGTCCAAAATTAGTAAATAACATGACTTTCTGTATAAGTCAGTTGCAAAACCCGGACCGGGGAAATATGCAATTCCGGCCGGGGTCGGATGTTTTGTCAACCCATATGATAATGACCGGAAAACAACCGGCAATAAAACTTATCTTGTTATATTCTGTTAGTATCATTGCACAACTGGTGCCGGTATTATATTTTTGGATTAAAATGCAACAAATCGAATGCCTTTAGCTGAAAAAGCATTAGCAGAATTATCATTTCAGGATTTTAAGAAACAGGTCCTTGACGACTATCTGCTTGCAAATCAGAGTAGAAATCTCAGCATCACAGGTCGTAAAGAAGTACTGACAGGAAAAGCCAAATTCGGGATCTTTGGCGACGGGAAGGAAATTGCACAGATCGCTATGGCCAGGAATTTCCGCCCCGGTGACTGGCGGTCGGGGTATTATCGTGATCAGACCTTTATGCTGGCCACAGGCATGTTTTCACTTCACGAGTTTTTCAATCAGTTGTACGGAGTAACAGATACAAGGCACAATCCCTCAAATGGAGGAAGATCGTTCAACAACCATTATGGTACAAGGAATATTGATGAAAAGGGAGAATGGCTGAACCTCATGGATCAGCCCAATACGGCCTCCGATATTTCACCAACAGCCGGACAAATGCCACGCATGCTTGGTTTGGGTCTGGCATCAAAGTTTTATCGTCAGAACAAAAAACTTCATTCCTTTACGAAATTCACAAATAAAGGGAATGAAGTGGTCTTTGGCACGATCGGAGATGCCAGTACTTCCGAGGGACATTTTTTTGAAACATTGAATGCAGCGGCTGTGATGCAGATCCCACTCGCTCTGGCGGTATGGGATGACGGATACGGGATCTCGGTGGAAAAGAAAATTCAAACGGTCAAATCATCTATTTCAGAAGCCCTGATGGGATTTGAAAAAAGAAATGGGACCAACGGTATCATAATCTACCGTGGAAAAGGTTGGGCTTATCCGGAACTTTGCAAACTATTTGAAGAAGGAATAACAAGGTGCAGAAAAGAACATGTTCCCGTGCTTTTCCATATTGATGAAATTACCCAGCCTTTGGGCCATTCCACATCCGGATCGCATGAGCGGTATAAATCATCCGAAAGGCTCGCATGGGAGCAGGAATACGACTGCATTGCCAGGATGAAGAAATGGATCCTTGAACACAGGATCGCATCGGAAAAGGAATTGGAAGAAATTGAGAACCGGGCGGTAGCCGATGTCAGAAAAGCAAGGGATGAGAGCTGGAAGATATATCAGACGCCGATTCTTAATGAACGAAAAGAACTCCTGAGCATTGTTGAGGGGAAAAGCTGCCTGTGCAGAAATGACAAAGTCGATAAATTAAGCATTTTAACAAAAAACCTGAAAAATATTAAAGCCCCGATCCGCAAGGACAATATGAGCAGTGCAAAAAAGATCCTGCGTTCTGTCTGCAATGAATGTCCTCAGCGTGAATTACTTACGAAGCAGCTTTCAGTATGGTTTAGTAAACGCTTTGTCGATAAATTCGAACAATACAATGCTTTTTTGTATGTAGAGAATCAATATTCGGCATTAAATGTACAGGAGATAAAGCCGGTCGTTTCTGATAAAACAACTGAGGTACCCGGCAGGGAGATCAACAGGGAGAATTTTGACAGGTTATTTGGTAAATACCCATTGCTTGTGGCGTTTGGTGAGGATGTCGGGAAGATCGGCGGTGTCAATCAGACCTATGCCGGTTTACAGGAGAAATACGGGGAGCACAGGATATTTGATACCGGAATTCGTGAAACATCCATCATTGGAAAGGGCATCGGACTAGCTTTACGGGGGTTCAGACCCATAGCGGAAATTCAGTATTTCGATTACCTGCTCTATGCTCTGCAAACCATCAGCGATGATCTGGCTACCACTCACTGGCGTACAGCCGGAGGGCAGATCGTGCCGCTGATCATCAGTACCAGGGGGCACCGCTTTGAAGGGATATGGCATGCCGGATCACCGCTAAGCATGATCATCAATTCGGTAAGGGGGGTTTTTGTCTGTACCCCCAGAAATATGACTCAGGCGGCAGGCTTTTATAATACACTGCTTAAGGGAAATGATCCGGGACTCGTTATCGAACCTTTGATAGGATACAGGTTAAAGGAACTTATGCCTGACAATATCGGCGAATACTGTGTGCCACTGGGTATACCCGAAGTACTTACGGAAGGTACGGATATTACCATTGTCACCTACGGGTCGTGCGTTCGTATAGCCAGGGATGCGGTAAAGCAGTTGCGTGAGTTTGATATCAGAGCCGAACTCATCGATGTACAGACATTATTGCCTTTTGATATCAATGAAACGATTGTTGAGTCTGTAAGAAAAACCAACCGGGTATTGTTCTTTGATGAAGATGTTCCCGGGGGGGCTACATCCTATATGATGCAGAAAGTAATGGAGGAACAGAGAGCCTACAGATATATCGATGCAGAACCAAGAACACTGACAGCCATGGATCACAGGCCGGCTTATGCACGGGACGGGGACTATTTTTCTAATCCGAATGCTGAAAATGTGTTTGATACGGTATATGAGATGATGTATGAGGCAGATCCGGGGAAATACCCTTCATTGTATGAATAATCATAGCGAAATCTTTTTAATCCTCCTTCGGACACTTACGCCAAAGCTTCAGCGGCAGCGTGCGACGGAGCTCCTTCTTCGAAGTAAATCTGCGAAGGAGAAGTACTGCAAGGTAGTTCATTAGTAATCCTTGTATCTCTGCAGGTTCCCGCTAAGGTTAATTATGCTGATATCTTGCCTGCATTGGCTCCGGACTTCCTGCCACATATTTATACTGGTTTACACACGATCCCTTTGGTTTTTTTCCCATCAATTTCAATTCTCATCGGCTTGCTGAATCTGATATGCCTCAAAAAACTGTTTTCATTTTCAGCCGGTAATGAATCGAGGTAGCTGGTATGTATCCAGCCATCCCCGGTTTGATCGTTTATGGTAAAATATCCTACTCCAAAACTGGTCAGGTTATGAAAGAAATGGGTTCCCTGACTGGGGTCCACCTTATAGCTTTCCAATCCGACCTCAACGATCACACGTGCAGAAGAGATCTGAGCCCATTTCACCGGGATCCCCAGCCATGCATCGCTTGATCCCCACCTTCCCGGACCGATAAGCACATAATTCCTGTTTTCTTTCAGGAGGTTTTTATTCCATTGTTCAAGTGCAGAAGCGATTTTCAGGTTGTCTTCCTTATTAAAATTGTCCATTCTGACATAAATAATATCCTTTACATGATCGATTCTTCCGTTTCCCATGGCCCTGTCAGAAGATATGATAATTTGTTCTTCAGGGATGTCTGACAGTTTTTTAATGAGGTTGGTCTCATGTGTCACAATGGGTCTTACCTGGAGGTAATTGAAGACTTTTGGCTCGCTGCCGGGAGTGTCCAGATTGGCTGCAAACTCAATTTCAACCGGATGATTCAGTGCCCGGCTGCTTATGTCCAGCACGTCATTAATGATACCGGCAAGAGGGA
>JASFVU010000320.1:0-4422 GCA_050049665.1 Bacteroidales bacterium
GAGGGGCTGGGTGTATACGGAAAATGTGAAAAATCAGCAAAAAGACTGGGTCGGGTATGTTTCTACCTTTTATGATCCGTTCAATCCTGAAGCACGGAAATATTTCTGGAGTAAAATGGATACAAAATTGTACAGCAAAGGATTTGATGCCTGGTGGATGGATGCCACTGAGCCGGATATTTTTTCGAATTCATCCATCGAGGACAGGAAAAAACTGATGGAGCCTTTGTTTGCAGGTCCGTCCGCAAAATATTTCAATGCTTTTTCTCTTGTTAATTCACAGGCTGTATATGAGGGGCAGCGATCGGTTGATCCCGACAAACGGGTGTATATTCTGACGAGGTCTGCCTATGCAGGGCAACAAAGGTATGCATCAGTTACCTGGAGCGGGGATATTGTCTCACGCTGGTATGACCTGAAAGCACAGATTTCAGCCGGTCTGAACTTTTCATTGTCAGGGATTCCTTACTGGACACATGATATCGGAGGGTTTTCAATAGAAAGAAGGTATTATGAGCCTAAAGGAAAGGATCTTGATGAATGGAGAGAACTGAATACACGATGGTATCAGTTTGGTACATTCAGCCCGCTTTTCAGGGTTCATGGCCAGTATCCGTTCAGGGAAATATTCAATATTGCTCCTGAAGGGCATCCTGCTTATGAGTCAATGCTGTACTATGATAAATTACGGTACAGGCTTATGCCATATATTTACACATTGGCAGGCAATGCATACCATCAGGATTATACGATCATGCGTGCCCTTGTTATGGATTTTGGCTCCGATGACCATGTAAAGAACATAGGGGATCAGTATATGTTCGGACCCGCTATTATGGTTTGCCCGGTCTGTGAATTTGAAGCCAGGGATCGGAATGTTTACCTTCCGGAAGGATCAGGATGGTACGATTTTTATACAGGCATTTATTATCAGGGCGGACAAACAATTGTTGCTTCGGCACCATACAAAAGAATTCCTTTGTTTGTAAAGGCAGGAGCGATCATTCCTGTGGGGCCTGAAATTGAATATACCGGACAGAAAGATGCAGGAGAGATCACGCTGTTTATTTATAAAGGCAGGAGCAGTCAGTTTGCCTTGTATGAAGATGAAGGATTAAATTATAACTACGAGAAAGGAGATTATTCGATCATACCGTTCGAATACAATAACGAAAATAATACATTACTGATTGGAGAAAGGACCGGGTCTTTCGAAGAAATGCCGGCTTCAAGAGTTATAAAGATCATTACGACAGGTAAAGAAGATGGTAAAGGGTTTGATCCGGAGTCAGAACCGTTAATAAAGGTGGAGTATAACGGCACAGATCAAACAGTTCAGCTGGATTAAATAAAACAAACTGTTCTCAGGCATTTGATTCTCAGCTGACAAAACTTAATAAAGTAGGGTCCTGCTTACCTGGCAACCATTTTTACTGTTCCCGAATGGATCATTTCCTGAAGCTGTTCCAACAGTATCTTTTCGTGAAAATCATGTATTCCGTCTTCAGCGGCAATATAAAGGATCATGTCGTATTCTTCACGGGTAATGCGTCCGTCTTCAATAGCACTATTGATCATTTTGTATAATCTGCCGGAACTTTCACTCGGTTTAATCATTGTGTTTAAGTTGTTTGTTTTTAAAGATCTTTTACGAATACGAAGATTGTTTAATTATTTTGAAATTGCAGCAGATAGAGAATACAGCTTGTGAAATTAATAATTCAATAGCAGAATTCTAAACATTTCATTAGATTTAGTCATTGTTTGATTTTTGAAACTTAAGATTTGATACTTATGAGAAAACTATTCATTATTTCATTATCTGTTTTAACCGGGGTGCTGTGCGCCCAAAAGTTTGAAAATCTGGCACCAACACCACCAATGGGTTGGAATAGCTGGAATTATTTTTCCTGTAATGTAAGCGAAGACCTGATAAAAGAAGCGGCAGATGCCATGGTTGAAAGCGGGATGAAAGATGCCGGGTATGTTTATATTAACATTGATGATTGCTGGCAGGGAGGGAGAGACAGCGAGGGAAATATTCAACCCGATCCTGAGAGATTTCCCTCCGGAATGAAAGCCCTGGCCGATTATGTCCATTCGAAAGGGCTGAAATTAGGAATATACTCCGATGCCGGATGGAAGACCTGTGCGGGAAGACCGGGCAGCAGGGGGTATGAGTTCCGGGATGCCGGAACATATGCTTCATGGGGAATTGACTATCTGAAATACGACTGGTGCAATACAGAGGGATTGAAAGCGCAGGGCGCGTATTTAACCATGCGTGATGCCTTGTATAAGGCCGGCCGGCCCATTGTATTCAGTCTTTGCGAGTGGGGAAATGACAAGCCATGGGAATGGGGTCCTGAAATTGGACAGTTGTGGCGGACAACGGGAGACATTTATCATTGCTTTGACTGCGTTGTAGATCATGGAACCTGGAAACAGTGGGGCGTTGAACAGATAATTGATCAGCAGGACGGATTGCGGAAATATGCCGGCCCAAACCAATGGAACGATGCGGATATGATGGAAATTGGCAATGGAATGTCGGTGAATGAAGACAGAGCCCATTTCAGCATGTGGTGTATGCTGGCCTCACCCTTAATTGCAGGAAATGACATCAGGAACATGTCGGAAGAGACATTAACTATTCTTACCAATAAAGAGGCAATAGCAGTGAATCAGGATGTTTTGGGAATACAGGGATTTAAATATTATTCATCGGAAGGACTGGAGATCTGGTTTAAACCTCTTGATGGAGGAGATTGGGCCGTTTGTTTCCTGAACAGGAGTGAACAAACGAAATCCGTTAATTTCGACTGGACGCACTGGTATGTAAAGGATGACCTGAAAGAATTGGTACTTGATTTGAAAAGTAATGAATTCAGAATACGCAATATCTGGACCCACAAGGATCAGGGGACAACAAAAGAATCTTTGACAGCCGAATTGCCGGGGCATGATGTAATCATGCTAAGATTGTCGCCAAAAAGATGAAATAAGGCAGGTATTAAGAAATGACAGTAAACCGGAATAGCGTACTCAAAGGGCAGGACATTGGTCTGACCTTTTAAAATTTGAACAACATGATCGGAACAATCCGCAATCAGATAACAGGAGCTGTCTTACCGGCAGCGGTCATCGTCTTTTTTTTCGTTGCCTCGTGTGTGCAGCATATGCCGGTAGAATTTGAAGATGATGAAAAGCCATTTGGATTCAATGATGCATATGAACCCCTCATAGATAGCATTCTGAACTTATTAACGCTGGAAGAAAAAATCCATATGATCCATGGCAGCGGCATGTTTGTTTCAGGAGGTGTTGAACGGCTGGGTATTCCTGAATTGCATTATTCAGACGGGCCGACAGGCATTCGTGAAGAGCTGGAAAGGGATTCATGGGCACCTCTGAACCTTGATACGGACTCAGTCACTTTTTTCCCGACAGGGACTGCCCTGGCAGCGACATGGAATTCGGAACTTGCTTACCGCTATGGAGAAGCCATAGGCAATGAGGCTAATGCAAGGGGTAAACACATATTGCTCGGGCCGGCGGTAAATATTATACGAACCCCATTATGCGGGAGGAACTTTGAATATTTTTCGGAAGATCCGTTGTTGGCTTCCGAAATGGCTGTGGAATATGTAAAAGGTGTGCAAATGCAGGATGTAGGAGCATGCGTGAAGCATTATGTACTCAATAATCAGGAATACCAGAGATGGATCATCAATGTGGAAGTGGATGAAAGAGCTTTAAGGGAAATTTATCTGCCGGTTTATAAATCAACGGCTCTGGAAGCTGAGGCATATACATTTATGGGTTCCTATAATAAGTTCAGAGGTGTATATGTCTGTGAAAATGACTATTTACTGAACCGGATACTGAAGGGTGAATGGAAATACAAAGGAGCGGTAATATCTGACTGGGGAGCAACACATTCTGCAGTAAAGGCTGCAGTTAATGGTCTGGATGTGGAAATGGGAGGGAGAGACCGGAAGTATCATTTTGTTTCATTAACGGATTCGGTGAATGCCGGGATAGTTTCCGAAAGAATTATTGACGATAAAGTCCGGAGGATACTAAGGGTGATGTATAACTGTAAGATAGCCGACAGTACACGTTTAAAGGGAGAAGCGAATTCTTCTGATAACAGGAAGGTTGCCCGTGATGTTGCAGGAGAATCGATCGTACTGCTGAAGAACAGTGATGACCTGCTTCCACTTAGACCGGATAAAATAAGCAGGTTAGCTGTTATTGGTGAGAATGCCGTACATGAATATGCACAGGGAGGATTTACAGCCGGAGTAAAAGCCCGGTATGAGGTTACGGCGTTGGAAGGTTTGAAAAGGAAACTCGGAGACCGGGTTGAGATACAATATTCACCTGGATACAAAGAAAAATTCGTTGTTACGGACACAG
>JASFVU010000321.1:0-4392 GCA_050049665.1 Bacteroidales bacterium
GGTCTTTACCGGTGGTATCGGAGAGAACCGTGCCGGGATGAGAAAAAATGTATGTAAGGACCTCGACTATATAGGCATAAAACTGGATAACCGGAAAAACCGGGAAGCAAATTCAAATGAAACGATAATTTCATCACGGGAATCAAATGTAAAGGTTTTCGTTATTCCGACAAATGAAGAACTGGTTATTGCCAAGGATACCATGGAAATAATTTCAACAACTTAAATTGCAGGAAATGCAGATAAAAACATTAGAAGAATTAATCATTGAGGTAAAAAAAAATAAAAGCAAAAAAAACATCGTTATCGCATCTGCAGCAGATGAATTTGTACTTCAGGCCGTATCGGATTTTCAGAAGATCAGCAGGTTAAATGCTATTTTGGTCGGTAATGGGGACGAAATAACACGGACCATGACCGATCACGGTATTACCCTTCGGGAATATGAAATTTATCCGGCGGAAAACGATGTGGAATCAGCAAAAGCTTCCGTTCAATTAATCCGGGAAGGCAAGGGAGATATGTTAATGAAAGGGTTACTATCCACCAAAACCTTCATTAAAGAAATTCTGAATAAGCGTACCGGCATCAACAAATCCGGGTATTTCAGCCATGTAGGCATCTTTGAATCTCCCAATTACACGAAATTATTCGGGATAACGGATGCGGCGATCAATATTACTCCCGATCTTGAAACAAAAAAACACATCATCAAAAACGCGGTCAGAGTCTTTCTTAAGCTGGGGATCGATATGCCGAAAGTAGCTTTGCTTGCCCCCATAGAGAAAGTGAATCCCAAAATGCAATCTACGGTTGATGCAGCAAAACTGGTTGAAATACACAGGTCGGAACCCATCGAACAGTGTGAAATCGAAGGCCCCATGGCATTGGACATTGCCATATCCGCAGTTGCAGCAGAGCACAAAGGAGTGGACAGCAAAATTGCCGGCAAGGTCGATATCCTTGTGGTGCCCGAGATCACATCGGGGAATGTTCTTTATAAAAGCCTTACCTACATGGGAGATGCCAGGGCCGCGGGCATTCTTATTGGTGCTGATGTACCTGTGGTACTAACTTCAAGAACAGATTTGCCGGAAAGTAAACTTTATTCATTAGCTTTAGGTAACAATCTGTGCAAACGTAACTAGTGACGCGTCACACTTAAAGTCATAGCCATGTTAAACACAATTCTGGCCATTAACCCCGGATCGACAAGTACAAAAATTGCTGTATACCGTGGATCCAAACCTGTATTTCTGAAAAACATCGCTCATCCGGCCGAAGAACTGAAAAAATTCAACAAAATAACCGATCAGTTTGCCTATCGCAAGGAACATATTCTTAAGGAACTTGCCCACTCTCATATTGAGATCAACAAAGTGGAAGCCATCGTTGCAAGAGGAGGATTGCTAAAACCTATCCGGTCAGGGGTTTACAAGATCAATGAACGCATGAAAAAAGATCTGAGAGAAGGGGTGCTTGGTGAGCATGCAAGCAACCTGGGGGCTCTGATCGCCGATGAGATTGCAAAGCAGATACCCGGTTGCAAGGCTTATATAGCCGATCCGGTAGTTGTTGATGAATTGCAGGATGTTGCACGATTTACAGGACATCCGAAATTCAAACGTTTATCCATCTTTCATGCCCTTAATCACAAGGCCACGGCACGTGCCTATGCGCGACTTATGAACCACAATTACGATGAACTGAACCTGATCCTTGCGCATTTGGGAGGAGGTATCTCTATCGGCGCACACTGCAAGGGCAAGGTCATTGATGTCAACCAGGCCCTTGACGGCGAGGGCCCGTTTTCACCGGAAAGAAGCGGTACTCTCCCGGCCGGAGCACTGGCAAAAATGTGTTTTGAAGGAAAGGTAACCCCGGAAGAAGTAAAAAAAATGATCACCGGAGAAGGCGGTTACATGGCATATCTGAATACAAACGATGCTTATGAAGTTGAACTAATGGCCCAGGACGGAGATGAAAATGCCCGCCTGATACAGGATGCCATGGCTTATCAGATCGGAAAGGAAATCGGATCGATGGCCGCCGTTCTGAAGGGAGAAGTAGATGCGATCATCCTTACCGGGGGCATTTCCCATAATCCGATGGTAGTTGAATACATTAAGTCCATGGTTTCATTTATTGCTCCTGTTGTGATCTATCCCGGAGAAGACGAATTGCATGCCCTTATCTGGAATGGTTTGCTCGTACTTAAAGGCCAGATCGAGCCCAGGGAATATGATAAAACGAATATGGTGGAGTAGGTTGTTAGGGTGTTAGCTTGTTAGGGTGTTAGCTTGTTAGGGTGTTAGCTTGTTAGGGTGTTAGCTTGTTAGGGTGTTAGCTTGTTAGGGTGTTAGCTTGTTAGCTTGTTAGGGTGTTAGCTTGTTAGGGTGTTAGCTTGTTAGCTTGTTAGGGTGTTAGCTTGTTAGGGTGTTAGCTTGTTAGGGTGTTAGCTTTTGGCAATTAGGTTATTAGGTGGTGGGTGAATTTGATGAATTGAACGAACTGGTGATTAAATGGTATATTCGATCAGTTTTTTAGGGTCTTCATTTCACCGGTTAATCGATTCAGTTAATCAATAATCTATGGAATGTTTGCCAGCAGTAGTTCCGGTTAAAGGAACGGGCAGGTATTCGGATTAACTCAGGGAGTTGAGACCGACACAGGAAGTATCTTTCCATTAAAGTACTTGTGCCCGTTAAGAGCAAAATCAGCTATGAATCCGGCCATCTCATCCGAATTCAGGGGAGCCTTGTAACCGGGAAACGCTTTATCCAGCATCTCTGTCTGAACAGCTCCGAGGGCCAGGGAATTGAAGAATACATTCCTGTCTTTGAATTCTGTTGCCAGACACTCTGTCAGCGAAGCCAGGGCCGCCTTGCTTGCACTGTATATGCTCAACCCGGGAAACTTCATGCTTCCCTGAAATCCACCCATGCTACCGATATTGATCACATGGGTTGCCTTCTCCCCTCCCATTTTATGCAAAGATTTCAGGATCAGCAGTGCAGGAGCAACAAAATTCACTGTGGTCATACCGACAATTTCATCGGTTTCGAGTTCCTGAAACGGTTTGTTGATCAACAAACCGGCATTGTTAACCAGAATATCAATGTGATCGCAATCTACTGCTTCGGGAATACCTCTCATCAGCAGATTTTGCATATCAAACGGCACAGAAACAACATCGGCCTCCGGATTGATATGCCGGCATTCTTTCTTTAATTCAAGCAGGTTTTTCTCCGATCTGGCAATAAGAAATAAACGTAACCGTTTACCTGAAATAAATTGCTTTGCCAGGGCAAATCCAATTCCTTTGCTTGCCCCGGTTATAACCACATTCATAATCTGAAGTTTTGGCGTTATATTTGTAAAGCTATCTCATAAATACTTAAAATTCCATGAAGATCAAAAAATATATCATTCTGATGACTCTGGCAGTGACTTGTTTTTCTGCCATGGCACAATACGAATATCCCGGAGAAACAGAAGAATCGAATAAAGAGAATGGTAAAAAGAAGGGTTGGTACCGGGATTCAAAATTGTTTTTCGGCGGCAACCTTGGTTTGTCATTCGGGTCTTACACCTATATTGAAGTAGCACCGATTGTCGGGTACAGGTTAACACCTCGTTTATCACTCGGATTGGGACCGAAATACATGTACATCAAAGAACGAAGTTATTATGAAACCAGTGTATACGGATTAAAAACATTTGCCCTTTTTGCCATTTTCAAGGACATCAACGAAACGATCAATATCGGAATTGGTGATGTCTTTGTTTACCTGGAAAATGAAACCCTGAATGTTGAACCATTGTACCAGCAACTGACTTATTATCCGGGTTACCCCTATCCTTATATTACCTATTATAAAGAACCCCGCACATGGGTGAATGTAACCCTCGTCGGGGGTGGTTTACGATTCCCGCTGGGCCAGCGGGCCGGTTTCTCCATCATGATCTTATGGGATGTAACACAAAATTCCGATTACCGCTATTCAAATCCGGAAGTCAGGATCAGCGTTGACTTTTAAGACAGCCCTGCTGACATACCGATAGTGTTTTTACCTGAACGAGATGCCCAGGCCAAAAGTAGCAATATTGTAATTGGCCCTGACATAATCGAACTGCATGGTAAACACACCGAATTTCAACCGCATTCCCAGATTTAACCGTGGTTTTGTTACTCCTCCATCCTGATTTTTCACTTCAAAATCAACCGGATCGGCTACTGCGACCACATTGGGCACGCCTCCTTCCACACCGCTGATCATCGGATAGTTCCCCTCCAGTTTAAGGGAGGTCTTCGTGTTGGCAAATCCGATGCCGCCGTAAAATGTTACAATGGGAAGGTCGGCAGACATCAGCAGGTTCACTGTAAAGCTC
>JASFVU010000370.1:0-4014 GCA_050049665.1 Bacteroidales bacterium
ACAAACGTATGGCCTGGACAGGTATCTTACTCAGCAAAGATGACGGAAGGTCATAAGAGAATGAAACATTCCTGATAGCCACAAATGAAGCATCCTGTATCCTTGCAGCTTCATAGTAATCGATAGCATCTGAACCGGGCTGCGGATAATCATTTGACGGGTTCCGCGGGGTCCAGTAATTCACTGCCACGGCATTATCCCTGCCGTCCAGCCGCTGACCAAGCGCTTCGTTCTCCTTATAGATCCCCTGAACGGTTTCAATCAGTACGGAGATCTCAAACCCTTTGTAACTAAAGGTATTTAAAAGACTGCCATACCAATCGGGTGTTACCGTACTTCCCAGAAAAGTTTTGTCAAAATCGTCGATTATTCCGTCAGGCACACCATCGGGACCGCTAACGTCCCGAATTTTAGCGTCACCGGCAGTATACCATGGTTTGTCGGGATGCATTTCCTGGGCAGCGGCTTCCTCACCTAACTGGTATACACCAATGAAATCATAGTCATAGATCACGTCAATATCCTCGCCAATAAACCAGCCGTTTGCCGGGTCGTCGATCGGGTTGCCGTTTTCATCCACCTTTTTTCCGCCCAGGTTAACAATTTCATTGTGGTCTTTTGCCCAGTTAACCGTAATGCTCCATTTGAATTCACCGGTAACAGGCTTACCGGTCAGCGAGGCATCAATACCCCATCCCTTGGTTTCGGCCACATTGGCCATAACATATCCATCGGCATCACCATAAATAATGGGAACCTGCTCATCGTATAAAATATCGGCATTTCTGGTATAGAAATAATCAACCATACCGGTGATCCTGCTACCAAATAAACCAAAATCGACGCCGGTATTGAACTGTTTACTGGTTTCCCATTGAAGGACATTGTTCCCGCTTTCTCCTGTTGTCCATCCGTTCACAATTTCATCGTTCCAGTTATAGGTGGAAGGCTCCGCTGTAGCCACATACTGAAATTCCGGAATACGGTCGTTCCCTACTTCGCCCCAACTGATACGGTATTTCAGGTAAGTAAGCTGGGGTACATTCTCAAGGAAAGCCTCATTATGAAGGTTCCATGCCGCAGCAGCGGAAGAGAAAACGCCTTTTTTCTTGTCCGGCCCGAATTGTGATGTGTAATCCCACCTGCGGGACAGGGTCAGGCTGTACCGTTTATCAAAGCTGTATCCCAAACGGGCTACATAGTAAGCTTTCCCTGATTTTTTCGGATTCAGCTCCTGTTCAAGGGTGGTTTTGGATACATTCTCAATATCGAAAATACCGATGTAATTCGTATTTTGATCTACGGACTTAATGATCAGGTTTTCAAACCGGTTGGATTGGAAACCGTAAACACCGGTAACGTTAACCATATGCTTTCCGGCAAACGTTTTTGTATAGTTTACAATATTATCCAGCAGGTAACTGAATCCCTGTCCGAAATCCACCCAGTAGGTATTCTCTCCCAGTCTCTGAACATCATATTCACCGTCTGTCCAACGGGTAAAACGTTCGTTGCGTGTCTCAAAGAAACCGTTGATCTTATAAGTCAGCCCGTCTACAATATGAAACTCCACGAACGGTGTTATGGATGCCCTGTATTTTTTTCTTCCGGCTTCCGAATGTGCATAGCGATAGAGCGGGTTGAAATGAAACTGGTCACTGCTGGCCGTTGGCCTTAGATTTCCCAGTGAATCGCGGGTACTTCCCCAGGGTGAATTGCCTGTAAAATCACCGAAATCCGGATCCTCATTATGATCGAGAGTTGTTCCTGTTTCATCTGCCTGGGAAACCGTAAAGTATGCCCTGGCGCCGATCTTTACGATCCTGTTGGGTGAATAATCCGTATTTACACGGAATGAGTACCGGTTATAAGTGGAATGAGGAACGATCCCTTTTTCCCTGTAGATATCGCCGTTGAGGTAATAATTGAAATCGTTGGCTCCGCCTGAAACGGAAACTCCGAACTGATTTACATGGCCTTTGCGCAGAATGGCATCATGCCAGTCAATTTCCTTACCGGCATTGTAATTGGCCAGTTCGACCGGATCAAGGATCTCCTCTACCGGAATGTCATTGATATCAATATCTTCACCCGGACTGGAACCCTCAATAACTTCCCTGTTCAACTTAATAAATTCCTGTCCGTTGAATATTTCGGGGGTCTGTACCAGGTCAGTAAAACCTGTGGATGCAGTCACACGAACCGTTGCTTTCCCCGGTGTACCGCTCTTTGTGGTAATCAGTACCACACCATTGGAGGCACTTGAACCGTAAATTGAAGTGGAGGCTGCATCTTTCAATACATCGAGCGTTTCAATGTCCTCAGGATTGATGTCTGAAATGCTTCCGCCGGTAAACGGGACCCCGTCAACCACAATGAGCGGTTCATTGGCATTGACATTCAGATCGGGATCTTCTTCATTTTCAGCCGCACCGAGAGACCGTTTCCCACGAATGGTAAAATCAACATCCGATCCCGGCTGTCCGCTGTTCCTTGTGACTCTCACGCCCGGTATCTGTCCACGTAATGCCTCTACAAGGTTTGGTACGGGGGCTTTATTGATCTCTTCTCCTTTGATCGATGCAATAGACCCTGTTACGTTCGTCCGTTCCATGGATCCGTAACCAACAACCACAACCTCGCCCAGTTCTTCAATGCTTGGAATAAGAGTCATGCTGATCGAAGACTGATTTCCTACCACGATCTCTTCATCACCAAAACCGATAGCTGAAAATACAAGTACGGCATCTGATGATGAAACGGTAATCGAATAATTACCGTCCAGGTCGGTAATGGTACCATTGGTTGTTCCCTTTTCAATGATGTTTACGCCAGGTAAAGGTTCTCCATCAACATCCGTAACTTTCCCGGTAAGGGTTGTAGCGGGTTGTTCGGAAGACCTGGGAATGATCACAATAAAATCATTGTCCAGGATCTCATAGCTCATCAAGGTGTTGTCAAGAAGTTTGTCCAGGATATTACTGATATTTTCATCCGTAATTTCCATGGATACCTTTTTATTCAACTCCTCGAATTGCTCATTGAAGAAAAATGAGTATTCACTGTTTTTTTCGATCTCACGAAACAAGTCGCGAAGTTGAACATCTTCCACCTTAATGCTGATTTTCTTACTACTATCAGAGTAGACATTCGCTAATGCCACAGGCATAGCGAAAAGACTTACCATAACACAAAATATTGCTGTTATCCGAAGTCTCTGTTGTTTAATTTTCCTTAAAAAGGAAAAAATAGTTAGGGTTAAATTCATAGATAAGTGGTTATAATTATAATTAATGTATCATAGTATCAGGGGTTAAAAACATTATAAAGATCCATTTTGTTGATTAATTTCTGATTCGTGGCTTAAAATTCTCATTGTGTGACAGAGTCACTGTTTTCTCATCGATCGTATAATTTATAGGGGAAGTGAGTTCAAGTGCTTTTAACACCTGTTCCAGTGGAAAATCCCTCAAAGTACCTGAATAGGAATATTCTTTGAGATCCTCATTCTCAAATTCAAATTCAATGTTGTATTTTCGTTCAAGCTTGCGTGCCAGGAAAAGGAGTGGCTCTTTGTTTATTATCAGTTTACCATCCTTCCAGGAAGTTGCCTCTTCCACATTTACATCTTCATAAATTTCAATTTCGTCCGTTTTTCTGGAAGTGTCAACTGTTCCATTTTCCGGTTCATTGGATGAAGCCAGTGTATCTGTTTTCAAATCGACCGATTTTATTGTATTGGTAGCTTTCAGATAAGTAAGTTTCTGATTTGGTTTTAAGAAGAGAGGTTGGCCATAATGATCACTTTCAATTCTGATATTGCCTTCAACCAAAGTGGTTTCAATGTTATCTTCTTCAGGGTATGATTTTACATTGAAAGAAGTCCCGAGAACATGTATGTCAAAATGAGAAGTATGTACGACCAGGGGATGTTTCCTTTTCTCAACCTCAAAAAAAGCTTCCCCGTCTATAAAAACCTCCCTGGAATTAATATCAAAATCACGATTGTACCTT
>JASFVU010000322.1:0-4385 GCA_050049665.1 Bacteroidales bacterium
TCAACTTCAATGGTCCCTCCGGGGCATTCACACTTATCAGGCAGGGAGAGAACTGGATGATTGACGGACTGGCGGCCGACAGCACCTCCGTGACCGGGTATTTATCTTCCGTGAGCCGGTTAAGCAGTTCGGATTTTATGGATTTTTCACCCGGGAATAATGATCCTGCCCGGACCATTCTTATTGAAGGAGAGAACATGAAAATGCCGGTGAAAATACTGGCGTATAAAGCTGATACGGCAAACGTTTATGCCATTGGTTCTTCTATGAATGAAGGCACGTATTTCAGCGGAAACAAATCGGGGTTATTTGAAAAGTTGTTTGTTGAAAAAGCACACTTTTTACCGGAAACTCCGGATCTTAATGACTGATTAGGTGATTAGGTGATGAGTTGATGAACTGAATTAATCGAATAACTGATGGAATGAAGATACTGATAAGCCAATCGTATATTTCATTTAATTCAGTTCACCAGTTTTACCAATTCATCAATTACACAAATACACGATTAAACAATTAAACGAGCTAAAAGCCAACGACCTAATAAGCTAAGTGCTAATGACCCATCAACCTCTTTCAGTTAACAGGCCTCATTTTGATATCCCTGGCTTTATTCATCCTCAGCGCTTTTACCATCCAGTTAGGAAGAGCTTTTTTCTGATTTCGTTTATGGAGGTTCAGATAGATACCCAATTTTTTTAATATGGGTACTTTGTGGGTCTCTACGAATTCGATCAGTGTACCATCCGGGTCTTCGGTATACGAGAATGCCCCGGCAGCTTCTCCCATATCGAAAGAATCTCCCGTATCTACGGTAAACGGGCAATTCTTTTCCCTGCATTCTTCCCTGAGAACTGACATTCCCCGGATATCATAACAGATGTGAATGAACCCGAGATCGCCCCAATACCTGTCCTGAAAAATCTTAACCGGCTTCCGGTCAAAAACCTGCACCAGTTCGATCTGGCTTGTTCCGAAAAGCATGCTGAAAGCCCCCAGCCTGGGCTGACTATGACGAAGGAGCACCCTTCTCATCTTTTTATCGCCTCCGGGCAGGCCGGCAAAATCCGGAAACACCTGTGTCTCATCGCAAATTACTTCATCGTATCCAAGGATGCTGCCGTAAAAATCGACAGACCGGTCCATATCTGTTACGCCTATGATAGCGCCGTATGAAGCACCGGTCAGCTTGTTCTCCTTCCTGAACCAGGTTTTGCTTGATACGATCTGAAAGATGTTGTTGTAAGGATCACGAAGGAAGAAGGATCTCTTCCCCCCTTTATCATACGGTTCACTCAGCACATCAAGGCCTTCCGATTTAAACCATTGGTATGTGGCTTCAACATTTTTGCTCTTGATCTTTGCAGCAAAGATACCCAGATCTCCCATCTGCAACTCAAATCCGGGGGCCTGAGGTTTCCGGTCGGTAAACTGCCATATCTCAAATCCGCCACCGCCGGAAAGGTTTATTGCCAGGGCCGCATGCCGGTTCCTGGTTTTCCCTCCCGTATATCTGAGCATATGATCTGCCGGGGCAGCCTCCTCAAAAATACGGACATCAACACCAAAGTACTTTTTATACCAGCCCCATGCCTCATGCACGTCAGGAACCCCAATTCCAATCTGTTGTATACCGCTGATAATCTTCTCCTTCATAAATTATGATTTAAATAAGTTTATTTACAAAATTACATGGGTTTGATCTTACGTGCCAGGGTATGGAAAAGCCATGGCAAATACAACCGGATATAGATCAACAATATCTCATTCCGTCCTACCCACAATTCTTTTTTGCTTTTCCTGATGGCCCTGATAATTTTCCGGGCACACCGATCCACAGGCATGCCGTTTTTCTGTCCCTGGTCCAGTACCCCGTGTTTTTTCCCTTCTTTATCAATGGCATTCATGGATATGGAAGTCTGTATACGCCCGGGAGATACTATCGTGACTTTAACATGCTGATCATACAGTTCCGCCCGCAGGGCCTCGAAATATCCCTGTATTGCATGTTTTGAGGCGCTGTAAGCCGTTCGCAACGGAAATCCAAGCTTACCCACCATGCTGCTCGTAACGGCAATATTCCCTCCTCCGCCGGCTGTCAGGGCCGGAAGAAGTGCTTTTGTTAATTCGACAGCACCAAAAAAATTGATCTCCATGATCTTCCGGTCAATTTCCATGGGTGTTTCCTGCGCAAGTGACCGCTGGCTTATACCGCCATTGCAGATCAGAATATCCAGTTTCGGGATTTCTTTCAATACTTCGGCAGTTGCTTTTTTTATCTCATCCGGTTTTTCGAGATCAAACGGTGCAAACCGGACCTCGCTCCCCCTGTCTTCACACAGGCTAACCACATCCTTAAGCTTCCCGACATCCCTGTCGGACAATATTACATCAGCCCCAAGCCCGGAATATTCCAAAGCCAGAGCCTTACCGATTCCGGAGGCAGCACCTGTAATCCAAACCTTCCTTCCCTTGTACTCCATGTCAGGCTATCTCATAAAATCCGTTCCGAAATTACTAATCTTTTTAAAATATATTCCCGACTTTCTATTCCATCTCCATGATCTCCCCGGTAAGACGAACAAGGGTATCATATTTTTCTTTAAACCTGCGGGTTTCCGATCCTTTTTTCATCCTGCCAAAAGTATACCTGATGCGTGCCCATGATTTAATGATGAATTTCCGGTAGGCCAAAGCAAAAATTCCGCTGGCCGGCAAGGTAAGAACATAAATCAGTTTCAGCCACCAGAAAGGAATGAATATCATGGCCAGAATAAACAGAATAAGGTAATAAACAATGATCAGCACAGCCCCGGCACCCCATATTGCCGTACTGTAAAACTGTGTGTCCTTTATCCGTTTTTTCATGAGAGGAGGAAGAAAGAAGTGCGGCCAGTTGTTGAACAGTCCGAGAATAACCACCGGCAAGGCAACGACAGATAAAAGTATACCAGTGACATTCAGCAGAATGCTGTATCCTTTTTCCCCCGGAACCCAGTCCCTGAAGTTCAGCTTTTCCCTCAGCTTTTCATATTCCCTGAATTCCGTATTCAGGTATTCGATCTTTTCAGGTGTTTTTTCCAGGCAACTGTTCAGTTTACCTATCATTTTCTTGTCAGCCAGGTACCTGTTGTACAGGCTGTTTGCCCGAAGCCCCAGTTTCCTGCAATGGGTTTTGGAATAAATACTTCTCAGTCCCATATAGAGATCGTAATATTCCTCTGTTTCAATATGAATGGCTATCTTTTTAAGCTCCCCGGAAAGCTTGTCACGCAATTTGTTCATTGCCACCGCCGGATTCTCTTCATATTCGTTCCAGTACTCGCTAACTTCGATCGCATCTCCGAAAACGATCAGTTGTTTCTGCCTGAACTTCCAGTAGTGACTGTAATCGATGCAAACAGGCATGATCTTTACCCCCTCTTGCGATTTGTATTCCTCCTGTGCTTTGAAAGCAATCCTGAAGATGCCTTTTACAAGTGACCTTATTCTTCTTTTATTACCATGGTTCCCCTCCGGATAGAGGCAAAGCGGATTGATCTTGTTACGAAGGATATTTGTCGTAATGTCAAAAATCTCATCATTTTTCTGCAATGTTGATCTGCCGTCACGGATCCTGTAAACCGGAAGGATCTTCAGGAAAGTGAAAATACCGGTTACCAGCTTGCCTTTGAATACATCTGCACGGGCCAGAAAAACGGTCTGGAACTGGTTAATGCCTCCGACGAATGCCAGTGCATCCATCAATGCATTTTGATGATTCGGTGCAAAAATGACAGGCTGATTTTTGGGTATTTTCTCATCAAACTTCACTTCTACCTTACGGTAAAAGAAATTGTGTACAGGTGTTACCAGAAAATGATTTGTACACCAATACAAACGCGACCACTGATCAATAGTTTCCCTCTTGCTCATACTCAATTTTACCTCAATTACATGATTTATTCATCCAAAAATAGTTAAATCCATCGGTATCCTTAATCTTTGGGTTTCCGATATGACCAGATACCTGCTATTGACAGTCCGGCAATAAGGTGCCAGATACCCCACCAGGCAGCAATAAATGCCATGCCTCCAATGGCCAGATCCTCCGGAAAAATCTTCGGATTAAAAAGCAATGCCAGCGCCAATCCCGAATTCTGAATTCCTGTTTCAATGGTAATGGTCCTCTTTTCAGCTTCCCCGCATCGGAATGCGCTTGAGAACAGGTATCCTGATAACAAAGCCACTGCATTATGTATCAGTACAATAATGAAAATTAAATGAATGTATCCGATAAAAAAATCGTAGTTGCTTTTGAACATGACAACCACAATTGCGGCAAAACAGATAATGGAGATGGTCTTAATGGGTCTTATAATTTTCAGTGTCAGCTTCTGGAAGTA
>JASFVU010000043.1:0-10456 GCA_050049665.1 Bacteroidales bacterium
TGGTGGACCAGATCCTGGATTTTAGAAAGATAGATAATGACGCCATGCCTGCGAAGTTAACGGAAGGTGATATAATTGATTTCATCATGCAGACTTTTTCAGGGTTTTTTGATTACGCAGAACAAAGGAACATACATCTTAGTTTATGTTCGGGAATTCAGACACTGCATATGGATTTTGACAGGCAGAAGATGGATAAAATCATTACGAACCTGTTGATGAATGCATTGAATTATACGCAGGAAAGAGGCAGAGTATCCGTTAATCTGGATTTCACGGAACATGCCCTGAATGAGAATGAGATCCGGCTGCTAATCGAAATTTCAGATACGGGGCGGGGCATATCGAAGCACGAAGTCGGTAAGATATTCGAGCGCTATTATACTTCTGACAGTACCAGTGATTCCATGGTAGGAACCGGTATAGGGCTGCATTTAACAAAAAGTCTGGTGGAACTGCATGGAGGAGAAATTAAGGTTACAAGTAAACCTGATAAAGGGACAATCTTTACTGTCATGTTTCCTGCTAAAAAGGATAAACTGATCATTGCCGAAAACATGATCAGATTACAAAACAGCATTTCTGAAAAGACCATAAAAAATAAATCTCCGGATACTAAGATCGTACTGCATAAAAAGACCATTGTTGTAATCGATGATAATATTGACATGTGTATGTTCATCGAGAATATTTTGGCGGGAGAGTTCAATATCATTAAAGAAGTGGATCCGCAAAATGGTGTCGGATTGATACTGAGGCATATGCCGGATTTAATCATCAGTGATGTGATGATGCCGGGAATCAATGGTTTTGAGTTGTGTGAGAATATCAAGTCGGACATCAGGATCAGTCATATTCCGGTAATCCTGCTGACAGCAAAGGCAACTGTCGAAGATCATATTACAGGGTTTGATACGGGTGCCGATGATTACATATACAAACCATTTGACAGCAAATTACTCATTTCGAGGGTCAGAAATTTGATCCGGCAAAAAGAACTTCTTCGTGATCACTTTATTGGTATTGACGGGAAAATAAACAAATCCGTTACGGTAAGTTCTCTTGACAGATCCTTTATGGATAACGTTCTTTCCATTATTCTTGAAAAACATCATATCCCGGATTTTACCGTGAACACAATTATACGGGAAATTGGTATGAGCAGGAGTGTTTTTTATAAGAAATTCAGGGCTTTGTCAAAGATCTCAATAAATGATGTTATAAAACAATTTCGGCTGAGAAAAGCTTGTGAACTGATGAAAACAGATTCGCTGACCATTGGAGAAATAGCCTATCAGTCGGGGTTTAGTGATCCTTCCTATTTCACCAGGGTTTTCAGAGAAACTTATGACCTGACTCCCAGGGAATACATTTCGAAAAGATCGGAAAAGGCAGACGAAAAGGGTTAATCCGGCCGTTTGTGGAACAGGCTCTGCTTTGACACGTTCGTCTGAAGTCGGCAGGACTGGGTTACAGAGTTTGTTTAACTGTGTAATCGTGTAATCGTGAAACTGATGAATCGATTCATCACTTCATCAATTTCCCATCGCACAAGCCAACTGTTTCGTTCCGTTCCCCAACGGAACGACTTTCTTTTTTTACTTGACAAAAAAAGTCAAGGCTGAACAAATTTTTCCTTTGGGTCCCAAAGCTTTTGCCTTGCTTGCGCAATCAACCGAACTCGCCTCAGGCGAGAGAGCTCGGCGAAGCCAAACTCCCACGCTTGCAGCGTGGTCAGACAAGATTGCTCCACAAGCTATCGCTCCCTGCAAAATCTTTACCCAATACGGAAAAATTTACCAGGCCAACCTTATACTAATAGTTTTCTCTGTAAACTTTTTTTAGGACGATACATACTATTAACTTATCAGGATCTTCATTTCATCAGTTTCTTAGAATTCAGTTAATCTGTAAAAGGCCTGTTAGCTTTTAGGTTGTTGGCTTATTAGGCTGGTAGCTGGTAGCTGGGTTTGTTTAGGTTATCAAAATAAATTATCTCAACTCATCAGGTATAGACATTTTCTTCTGCATTCATAATTCTTCATTCTTAATTTTTAATTACTGTTCGACTCATCACCTCATCAACTAATTCAACTCATCACCTCATCAGGTATGGATATTTTCTCATTTCTCAATGCTCATTTTCCACTTTTTCCGTGGCTGTCAGGAAAACCGGAATGACGAGATAAAATATTGATATTCAGAGCGATATAAAAGAAAGACAATTGTCCTGTTTTTCAGGACGATTTTCCTAATAAGCAAGTACTCTTCGATCGTATTTTTACCAGTGTTTAACGAAAGTTACAGAATTATTGAATGTTGAAATGGGCATTTATATAGTTCAGATAATTAGCAGGGACATTAGTGTTGTTAGGAAAGTCTTTGTTGATTAGTTTTCTTTCAACTGTAGTTGTGGAAGGGGAGGCCAGGACCAGGCTTCCCTTTTTTTCGTGAGACTCAAATTCCAGGAACGAAGTGAACTGGAATTTGCTAGTCGAACAATCCCGATAGCGCAGCGTATCGGGATAGTCACATATCAGCAGATAACAATTCGGGATAGCAGAGTTTACCAAAACAATAATTATCCTTCCAGGAACGAAGTGAACTGGAATTTGCCGGTTGAACCCTGCCTGACGGCAGTAAGGTCTGAACCTGGTCGGACGGATTGCCTCATGGTAATTCATTTCTTTTTACAACAGGAAACTCTCCTACGGTATTACAACACAAAACGGTTAGCCGTTTTGTGTCATTATGAGTCACAGGATTTACATTGCTGCTTACTTCCTGATTTTTTCTACATTTGTGTCTGCTTTTTGGTGACTTGTGCTTAAAAGGGAATCCGGTGAACCACATACCCGAAAGGTGTCTGGGAGTCCGGAGCTGCCCCCGCAGCTGTGAGTCTCATTACGCTTGTTTTTACCCCTGCCACTTTCATTGGTTATTCATGAAGGGAAGGCGAAAACAAAGAGACAAGCCAGAAGACCTGCCTTAAAGCTGAAACCGGTTCGATACTTCGGGGACAGAGGTTTCGGACTCCATGTATTGTGGATTCCTTTTCCTTACTCCTTCTGAATATAAATGGATTGAAACAAACGATGAAAAGCATTATTGCATTACTTCCGTACCTGATCATCCTGTCCGGGTGTTTTAGCAGGAACTCATCCGAATTTTTCCAGTCCCGTGCAGACTCACTGTCATTTACGGAGCAAGATATCAGGTATGCCGAAGGTTTTACAATTCAAACAGCTGAAAACTGCAAATACATCACTGTTTTTAATCCGTGGAGTCCGCCTGATACGTTGGCTACCTATGTGATAAGCAGTGATACAATAGTCCCGGCACCCTGTGATTTTTATGTGATCACCCCTGTTGAACGGGTAGCCTGCCTGTCTTCGACAACCATTGCCATGATAAACCTGATAGGAGAAGGGCAAAAGATATCGGCCTGCAGCGATGCGGGACTGATATATGATTCTGTTCTTTACAGGAGATTTCTGGAAGGATCATTGACTGACCTGGGAAATACCCATCTCATCAATGCAGAGGTGATAGTCGATCATTCCCCGGATCTGGTCATGAAATACATTTACGGATCAATAGAGATGGTTGACGAGAAACTGATTGATGCCGGTTTACAGGTTGCTTTTAACCTTGAACTCATGGAAGATCATCCATTGGGAAGAGCCGAATGGATAAAATTTGTGGCCGCATTTTTCAATAAATCGGAATTGGCGGATTCGATCTTTGAACAGTTGGAAACAGAATACCTCCGGCTTACAGAGCTTACCTCAAAACAGAAATTGCGTCCGGCGGTAATTGACGGATCCAGTTATAAAGGTGTTTGGTATGCGGCAGGAGGCAGTAGTTACCCGGCAAAAATGTATGCCGATGCGGGAGCTGATTATTATTGGAAAACGGACACAAACAGAGGTTCGATCCCTGTAAGTTTTGAAACCATTATTGATAAACAGGCGGAAGCGGATTATTGGTTTGGTCCGTCCACAGGTGACAGGAATGAATTGTTAAAGATTGACGACAGGTATACCAGGCTGAAGGCATTCCGTGAAGGGAATGTTTACTTTTTTGGCAGGAGAGTAAACCCGAACGGCGGATTGGATTATTTTGAGAGTGGCGTAACAAGGCCTGATATCATTCTGAAGGATCTGATCTCGGTGTTTCATCCCGATCTGACAGATCCGGATTACGAACCGGTCTACCTGAAAAAAATGGAATAAATGATTTATTCGGTAAGTACGATGAGCAACAGGATTCATACCATGGTGATTTTTATGCTGATCATTCCGCTGGGCGGTCTGTTCCTTCTGGATCTCTGGCTGGGAAGTGTTTTTATTCCCCTGGACCGGTACATTGACGTTCTTACCGGGAGATCCGATAATACCGGCTGGATCTATATCGTGTATTACCTGCGATTACCAAGGGCCATCACTGCCGTAATGGCAGGAGCCGGTTTATCTGTAGCAGGGTTAATGATGCAGACGTTGTTCCGGAATCCGCTAGCGGGGCCCTATGTACTCGGCATCAGTTCGGGAGCAAGTCTGGGCGTGGCCATGCTGGTGATGTCTTCTTCTGCATTCGGGTTTTTGAATATGGCATCGGATCACCTCTATGGGACAGGAGCACAGGTTGTTGCTTCAATAGTTGGTTCTTCAATAGTCTTTTTACTCATTGTCGGCGTTTCTTCAAAAGTCAGGGATACCGTTTCCCTGCTCATCGTCGGTATTATGTTCAGCAGCCTGGCAATAGCCATTGTCAGCATACTGCAATATTTCAGTAAACCGGAACTGGTTCAGAAGTTTGTCATATGGACACTTGGAAGTTTGTCTTCTACAAGCTGGAAACAATTGCATCTCGTTGTTCCCCTGGTTTGTACCGGTTTGATAATGGGAATATTTTTGATCAAACCCATGAACGCCCTGTTACTTGGTGAAGATAACGCCCGTGCAACGGGTGTAAGGACAGAGCAGGTAAAATATAGTATCCTGGTCTCTTCAAGTATTATTACCGGAGCACTGGTGGCCTTTACAGGGCCGATAGCGTTTATAGGACTGGCTGTACCTCATATTGTACGTCTGCTTTTTAATACATCCGATCATAGGATCATATTGCCCGGATCTGTTGTTCTCGGATCAATGTTGCTGCTGATCTGTGATATTTTGTCACAGATCCCCGGACATAGTATGGTGTTGCCTATCAATGCCGTCACGGCTTTGTTCGGTGCCCCTGTTGTAATATGGATCATTATAAGCGGAAAAGACAGAAAAATTGCATTCTGATGTTGGAAAACCAAATGGCATATCTGTTTACGAAAGACCTGGAACTTGGCTATTACAGGAGCGACGGGGAATTGCATATTCTTCAGAAGTCTGTAAATGAAAAACTGATGGAAGGAGATATGGTTTGCCTGATAGGAGCCAATGGTTCAGGCAAATCAACCCTTATAAGGACTTTGGCAGGAATGCAAAAACCGCTGAAAGGCAAGGTTTATGTGGGTACAGATGAAATCCATCAGCTGACCAATGCACGAAGAAGCAGGCTGATGAGTATTGTACTGACCAATAATACAACAGCCGGAAATATGACGGTGGCCGAAATCGTTGCCCTTGGAAGATACAGTTACACCAACTGGCTGGCAAAGCTTGAACAGACTGACAAAATTAAGATCCTGGATTCACTGAAAAAAGTAGGATTGGAAACTTTTCAGAAAAGAAAACTCAATACATTGAGCGATGGAGAAAAACAAAGGGTATTTATTGCAAAGGGTCTTGCCTCGGAGGCCCCTGTGATGCTTCTTGATGAGCCGACTGCACACCTTGACATTCCTAACAAAGTAAATATATTGAGTCTGTTGAGGCGGTTAACGCGGGAATACAACAGATCGGTACTTGTTGCAACTCACGAACTGGAACTGGCTTTAAAGCTTGCTGATGAGGTGTGGCTTTTAATGCCCGACCAAACCATTTTCAGAAGTACACCTGAAGAGCTTGTCAGTTCCGGCAGACTGGACCAGGTCTTTGGAAATGAATTGTTGTCATTCAATGCTCATTCCGGAAATTTCACCCTGAATAGTAAGTCATTGGGTTCCGTTTCAGTGACGGGGGAAGGTGCCCTGGCAGATCTGTCGGTTCAGGCGTTCAGGCGCATAGGGTATACCACAGACACCTATACTGTTTCAAATTCTGTCCGTGTGCATATAAAGGGAAAGCATTGGATACTCGGGCACAAAGGAGAAAGGATCGAGTCAGATACATTGGCTGAAACCTGCCGGTTGCTGAGAAAGATCGGTAAATGAAGATGGTATGAAAGGAGATAAAAAAAACAACTGTCCGTTAAAGGAATATTATTCCGGAATATACAGAAGATATGATCTGATTAACCGGCTTTTTACTTTTGGCCTGGATAAAAAATGGAGAATTGAAACGGCGAAAGCATGCCTGTCATGTCATCCCGTCAGGATCATAGATCTTTGTTCGGGAACAGGAGATCTTGCACTGAGAATTGCCGGACTGTCCGGTGCGGAACATAAGATCATAGCTTACGACTTCAATCGGGATATGCTGCGTCTGGCCGAATACAAAGCCCGTAACAAAGAATTGGATAACATTGACTTTGTGCAGGGTGATGTGGCAGATATACCTTACCCCGATGATCATTTCGATTGCATCGCCATTGCATTCGGATTCAGAAATCTGGTGTTTGATAATCCCTCCTCCGGTAAACACATGCGGGAGATTAACAGGATACTAAGTCCTGAGGGGAAGTTCGTTATACTGGAAAGCAGTATCCCGCGAAATCCGATAATCAGGAAAATCCATAAATTTTACCTGAGTATGATCCTGATCCCTTTGGGTGGTTTGTTATCGGGAAACTGGAAGGCATACAAATACCTCGCAAGATCGTCAGCTAATTTCTTTAATCCGGACGAGCTGGCACAATTGCTGACAGAATCAGGCTTTAATCAGGTCGGCACCAGAAATTTTTTCATGGGAGCGGCAAACCTGTTTATAGCTGAAAAAAGAAAAAACAATCCGGGAGGATAAAATTTATCAGGTTTTCTTATCCGTTGTTTTGTTATATTTGATCAGTGATTATGGATTGAACTATTCCGAATATGACAATTGACGAGATAAACAGGATTTGTAAGGATACTTTTATCGGGTATCTGGATATCGAGTTCCTGGAATATGGCGATGATTATGTGACAGCCCGTATGCCTGTTGATGAGAAGAAACTTCAACCCATGGGTTTGCTGCACGGGGGAGCTTCTCTGGCTCTGGCAGAAACCGTTGCCAGTGCCGGATCGGTTTTCCTGGTCGATGATAATAAATACAACGTATACGGAATGCAGGTTACGGGTAACCACATTTCGACGTTAAGCTCAGGAGAAGTAATTGCTAAGGCCAACCTTATCCATAAGGGCAATTCGACACATGTATGGGATGTTAATATTTCTACGGATGAAGGAAAACTTATTTCAGTTGCAAGGGTTACTAATATAATAATGGAAAAAGATCAGTAAAACGGATTTTGATGGAGAAGATTCTGACTTCAGCACATTCGGTTTTGGATGCATTGTCAACCTGCCTGGAAAAAAGAATGGTGTTTTCAATTTACCGTCTGCCGGGTCAGAAAGATATAACCCTGATTATACAGAGGGGCCAGGAGATCAGTGAATTGAGATGCATGGATGATATTGCGGACCGGGATGGATTCTTAATTGCCCCGTTCTCGAAAAACACATCGGATAAGTGCTATTTGATCGGGCCGGACATGGTAATTCGCAATTCGCTGTCGGATGAACAGTTTGAGGAACTTGAGTCAGTTTCATTTGATTATCTTAACGGAGCAGGGCAGATGTCACCGGAGGAAACATCCAAAGCAGATTATATCTGCCAGATTAAAAAAACACTCCGTGAAATTGATAGCGGAGAGTACGATAAGGTAGTCCTTTCCCGTGTGAAAATTGTTGAAGGCGCTTTTGTAAGCCACCTGAAGAGAATATTTGAGTTATTGTGCGAATCTTATCCCAATGCATTTGTATACCTGTTTAGTTTTAAGGATCACTGCTGGACCGGAGCCACACCCGAGCCGCTCGTCTGCACAAAAGAAGAGACACTTCATACTGTTTCCCTGGCGGGTACGCGTCCTTACAGCGAAACAAACATGGATATCAGTCACTGGAACCACAAGGAGCTTACCGAACAGGAATATGTTACAAAGAACATTGAAACCGTACTTGACGAGTATAACATAGAAAATTATACGAAAAAAGGTCCTTATACCAAACAGGCCGGCCGGCTGATACACCTGCGTACGGATTTTTATTTTACCCTTGAAGATGCGGGAGATAACCTTGCTCCTCTTATTAATGCGCTTCATCCCACATCGGCTATATGCGGGTTACCGAAAGAAAAATCATTGGGTTTTATTAAAGGAATTGAAAAGCACAACAGGGAATATTACGGAGGGTTCCTCGGTCCGGTTGGCATTGACGACAGGCTTCAGTTGTACGTTAATCTCAGGTGCATGAAAGTTCTGGAAAATGAGCTGGCCTTATTTATCGGTGGGGGGATTACCAATGAATCTGTGCCCGGAGACGAATGGGAGGAAACCGAGATCAAAGCGGACACACTCCTGTCTGTTGTTCAGCAAATTCAATAAATGTTGCACCAAAAACAGCATATTACCGACCTTAGTGAGATTTGTTTTCATAAAGGGATCAAATACATTGTTATTTCGCCGGGATCCAGGAACGCACCGCTGACAGATGCCTTTTACAGACGCTTTGGAGAGAACTGTATAAGCATTGTAGATGAAAGAAGTGCGGGTTATTTTGCCCTTGGCCTGGCACGAAACAGCAATAGCCCCGTGGCAATAATATCCACTTCAGGAACAGCCGTTCTGAATTTCGGACCTTCCCTTGCCGAGGCATACTACCAAAGAATTCCACTGATTGCAATTACTGCCGACAGGCCGGAGGAACTGATCGATCAGCAGGATAATCAGACAATAAGGCAAAAGGGGGTTTTTCACAACTTCACAAAAGCATTTTATCATCTGCCCCGGCACATTGGTTCCGGGTCCCTGCTTACAGAAGTTCATGCCGGTATTGAACAGATCATTGAAGCCGGCCTGACAGGTTCAAAGGGACCGGTTCATTTCAATGTACCGCTGAGCGAACCGTTGTATGACGATCTGCCGCCCACCATGTACATCCCCGGAAAAAGATCATCCGCTCCTGATGATACGATATCTCCCGGATCAAATGAGTTTTTTGACCGGTACAGACAGGCAAAAAGAATAATGATCATACACGGACAGGATTTCCGGTCTTCCGGAACGGTTCTTCCACTGCAATCTCTTTCAAAAAAAGATGGTGTAGTGGTGATTGCAGAGAATATTGCTAACGTTGCCGGGGGACAGATCATCGACTCTCCGGATTTATTGCTTGCCCATACCGGAACAGAAAACCTGATCCCGCCTGAACTGGTCATTTATTCGGGAGGGCAGATCGTATCAAAGAAACTGAAAACCTACATAAGAGGGTTAAATAAAACAGGATGCTGGAGAATCGGCCCCGATGAATACGTGATCGATACCTTTCAGAAATCCAATGCCGTTATCCCTCACCATCCGGCAGCAGTTTACCGTGCATTGGATCAGCTTTCGTCAGGTAAATCCGGCAAAGCATTCCGGGAGTCCTGGCTCAATGCGAAAAGAGATGCCGAAACAAGAAGAACCGGCATACTCAGTGAAGTACCCTTTTCCGATCTGAAAGTTTGTCATCAGGTCCTGGAAGATATTCCGTCCGGCAGCATTCTTGAATTAGGGAATAGTAGTGTTATCAGGTATTCTCAACTTTTCACCGCTGATAGTAATATTACCTATTATTCAAACAGGGGAGTTTCCGGAATCGACGGATGCCTTTCATCAGCGGCAGGAACAGCCTGTTCGACCGGTAAACTGACCATTGCGATGTTAGGTGATCTGAGTTTTGTCTATGATTCCAATGCTTTATGGAACAGGATTTTGCCTCCGAATTTCAGGATCATCGTGATCAACAACTCCGGGGGGGACGTTTTTTCCCTTATCGACGGCCCGTCAACAAAGCCCGGATTTGAAAGGTTTTTCAGGGCCTGTCATCCCGTACATATACAAAAATTGGCTGAAGCGTTTAATTTAGACTATTTTTGTATTGAAGACGAACAACAACTGAAAACTGTGCTGCCGGAATTTTTTATGAAAAGGGATAAGCCATTGTTAATGGAAGTAAAGACTCTCTCTGAAAATAATAAAGCCTCATACGACCTGGTTACGGGGCGATCGGTTTCTTCTTTCAGTAATCCCGAATAAAAGAAATGAATATGGCCAAAGATCGCACATGGAAAACCATAAAAGAATACGATGAGATATGTTTTGATTTCTTTGAAGGGATCGC
>JASFVU010000462.1:0-3384 GCA_050049665.1 Bacteroidales bacterium
ATTTACTCATGATACAACCAAAGAGATGTGCGATGCCATGGTTCATTGCCGTGAAAATCAGGAGATTTCTGTAGTCATCCTGACGGGAGCGGGTGACAAGGCATTTTGCAGCGGAGGGGATCAGAATGTAAAGGGACATGCAGGATACATTGGCAAAGATGGTGTTCCTCGTCTCAATATCCTGGATCTTCAGAAACAAATACGCTCTCTTCCCAAACCTGTTATCGCCATGGTAAACGGGTATGCCATCGGGGGCGGACATGTGCTTCATGTAGTTTGTGATCTGACGATCGCGTCGGAAAATGCTGTTTTCGGTCAGACAGGTCCTAAGGTCGGAAGTTTTGATGCAGGATTCGGATCTTCTTACCTGGCGCGGATCGTCGGACAGAAAAAAGCCCGGGAGATATGGTTCTTATGTGAGCAATATTCCGCACAGGAAGCATTGGATATGGGATTAGTGAATAAGGTAGTACCTCTTGAAGAGCTTGAAAATGAAACGGTTGATTGGTGCAAAAAGATCATGGAAAAAAGTTCGTTGGCACTTCGGATGATAAAGGCCGGATTAAATGCCGAACTGGACGGACAGGCGGGTTTGCAGGAATTTGCAGGAAATGCCACCATGCTGTATTACATGACCGATGAAGCCCAGGAAGGTAAAAAGGCTTTCCTTGAAAAACGCAAGCCCGGTTTTAATAAATATCCTAAATTACCCTGATGAAAATAATGAAAAAGATACGTATCTGGCTGCAAGCCTTCAGGTTAAGAACCCTTCCTCTGGCACTTTCCTGTTCTATACTGGGAAGCTTTCTTGCTTACGCCGAAGGTGATTTTGAATGGTTAGTCTTTGTATTTTCGTCACTTACAATTCTTTTCTTACAAATATTGTCCAATCTGGCAAATGATTATGGCGATGCTTTACATGGGGTTGACAATACAGACCGTGTTGGTCCGCCGAGGGTAACACAAGGGGGATTGGTAAGGAAAAGGCAGATGCGTTTTATGATTATAGTATTTGTCATTCTGGCTCTCTTATCGGGGAGCATTCTGATCTTTATCGGATTGCACAATGTCATGGAAAGGTTGTTTTTCTTTTTGTTGGGACTGGCGGCAATCATTGCAGCCATCAAGTATACGATTGGTAAAAATCCTTTTGGTTATGTGGGTTTGGGAGATCTGTTCGTCTTTCTTTTTTTTGGGATTATAGGTGTTGCCGGTACCTATTACATGCATATCCATACATTCAATCCCTGGGTTTTTCTTCCTGCTTCCGCTATTGGAATGCTCAGTTCGGGAGTTCTTAACCTGAATAATATGAGGGATATTGAGAACGATGCCCGATCGGGTAAAAGAACACTGGTCGTCAGGATGGGAACAAAAACTGCCAAGTATTATCATCTGGCACTGGTGTCTTTATCATTATTGTTTAGTCTGATCTATACGGTAAAGTATTTTAATTCGGTTTACCAGTTTCTGTTTGTATTGACCTTTCCCCTGTTTATTCTCAATGTCAGGTTCGTATTGCATAATACGGAACCTTTAGAACTGAATAATGAATTAAAGAAACTCGCCCTGAGCACATTCGCTTTTGCGGTTACTTTTGGTGTGGGACTAATTATGTCATGATAAAAGCTATTTCCAGATACCATACCTTTGAATTTCAGCAACCTGCTGTTACTTCCCGCGGAACCCTCCTGAAAAAGACTGTTCATTATATAATGCTTTATAACACCTCCGACCCGGCCACCGTTGGTATCGGTGAATGTTCTTTGTTCCCCGGGTTAAGCATGGACGATGTGGATCATTTCACCGGTGAACTGAACAAGATCATTGATAGAATAAACAATGGAAGATTCAATTTTAAAACATCATTGCATGCCTGGCCTTCCATTAATTTCGCATTGGAAACGGCGCTAAAGGACCTTGAATGCAATGGAACAAAGATCCTGTATCCTTCTGCATTTACACAAGGGAAAGATCCGATACCGATTAATGGCCTTATCTGGATGAATGATAAAAAGGAAATGAGCAGGCAGATTAAGGTGAAGTTAAAAGAAGGTTTCCGGTGTCTGAAATTGAAAATAGGGGCAATTTCTTTTGATGATGAATATGAGATCCTCTCGTATCTCAGAAATAAGTTCAGCAAAAAAGACCTTGAGATCAGGGTCGATGCAAACGGAGCATTTTCACCAAAAGAAGCTCCGGGTATTTTAAATTTACTGGCGGAACTGGAAATTCACAGTATTGAGCAACCTATTTTACCTTCTCAACTGGAAGAAATGGCTGTGATCTGTGAGAATTCACCGCTTCCGGTGGCTCTTGATGAGGAACTGATCGGGAAATATCCTTTTGAAAACAAGTTGCAGTTGCTAAAACTAATAAAGCCTCATTACATCGTTCTGAAGCCGGGGATTTTGGGCGGTATAAGATCATGCAATGAATGGATAAAAGCTGCAAATCAGACACATACGGGATGGTGGATAACCTCTTCGCTTGAAACAAATATCGGGTTAAATGCGATAGCCCAGTGGACGTATACACTTGAAAATCCGGTCCATCACGGATTAAGTACAGGGACATTGTTCAAAAATAATGTCGAATCACCTATTGCACTAAACGGAGAAAAGTTGTATTATTTCCCTCACAAAAAATGGGATCTTGGCATATTTACCTCAAACAGTTAAGAACATGTCTGAAAACTTTAACGGGCTGTTATTAAACAATAAGATTTATCCTCTGGAAGACATTAAGGATCTGTGTGACGGTCTGCTGGAAGATCAGAGCATTCCCGGATGGGAGAAGCAAGTGTATGAATTTATCCTGGAATGGATTGATGAGAAAGACTATATCATTCAGGAATCTTCGGGCACAACCGGTAAGCCTAAAAAATTGCAGATACCGAAGAAGTCCATGATCCAGTCAGCCAGACATACCTGCAAAGTCTTTGACCTGAAATTTGGTCAGAATGCGCTGTTGTGTCTGCCTGTTGAATACATTGCCGGTAAAATGATGATAGTCAGGGCCTTTACAGGAGGTCTGAATTTACTCCTTGCAGAACCGACGAGTATGCCTGATATGACGGGATTCGGGAACATTGACTTTTGTGCCATGGTTCCTTTGCAGGTTTACAATTCACTGAATAGTGTTGAAGCACTCCGGAGAATAAACAAATTGATTATCGGGGGCGCTGAGATACGGGACGAGCTGGAGGTAATACTCCGTGATCTGGTCATTGAGGTATATGCTACTTACGGAATGGCAGAAACCTGTTCTCACGTTGCTATCAGAAGATTAAGCGGTACGAAATACGAACGGTTCTACCATGCAATGCCAGGGGTGAAATTTAGTGTGGATGACCGGAACTGTTTGATTATTGAAGCCAGCTAT
>JASFVU010000393.1:0-3840 GCA_050049665.1 Bacteroidales bacterium
TAACAGGATACGGTGTACAGAAGAAGAGTGATTTAACAGGAGCCATTGCATCTGTAAATGGGGAAGATCTTACAAAAGCACCGGCAGCAACTTTCGACGAAGCCCTGAAAGGACGTGCAGCAGGTGTTTTTTCACAATCAAGAACAGGAAGGCCCGGAGCAGCCTCGGTAATTCGTGTAAGGGGAGTCAGTTCGATAAACGGGGGTGATCCTTTATTTGTTGTAGATGGTGTTCCAATGAGTATTGAGGCTACAAGCTCATTAAACCCAAGTGACATTGAATCTGTTGAAGTATTGAAAGATGCTTCCTCACAGGCAATATATGGTGCTTCCGGAGGTAATGGAGTTATTCTGATAACCACGAAAAAAGGACAGGAAGGCAAATTAACGACAAATCTGGATTATTATTTCGGTTACCAGGTTCCGGGAAAACCGGTTGATGTGTTGAATAAGGAGGAATGGTTTTCAGTGTACAATTCACTGGATATTCCTGAGGAATCCAGATTAGGCTGGTCTGCAGATACAATTGCCACTCTGCCGGATGTGAACTGGCAGGATGAGGTAATGCAGACTGCCCCCATGCACAGCGTGAATTTATCTGTTGCCGGAGGTAACGAAAAATCTACATTTCGTATAAGTACAGGTTATTTTTTCCAGGAAGGTATTGTGCCCAATTCTACTTACAAAAGATTTAATTTGCGAAGTACCTCACAGCACAAAATATCAAAAATGTTGAGTATAGGGCATAATCTGGCGGTTACTAATGAAATAAGCACCGGCTTTCAGGATTATATTTATACAAATGCCTATCTGTCTCCTATTGTTCAGGCCATTCAGTTTCATCCGTTCGTTGAGCCATATGACGAAGATGGTAACTGGAATACTTCGCCTGTTTCGAACGTGGTAAGTCCGTTTGTTACTATTGATGTAACCGACAGAACCGTCCCTTCGTACAGAGTTGACGGAGATCTGAATCTGGCGATTAGTCCTATTAAGGGTTTAACCTATAAGACAATTTTGGGTGCCAGAATTGAAATGGGCTGGCTTCGTGATTTTACACCTGTTTACGAATATGATATTTATGAAAATAACCCGGAAACTATAATCCAGAGAGATTCATGGAGAAATTATTCATGGTACTGGCAACATACACTTACCTACGATTTCAGTGTTGGCGGACACAACTTCACACTTATGGGTGGTTTTGAATCCGGTTACTATCTTAATGAGGGATTTAGCGGTACAAGATATTCATTGATCAATGAGACCCGTTATATGCAGTATTTCGATGCATCGCTTGATGAAGAATCTAAAATTCTTAATGACAGAGCCGGCACACCGCAGGATGTGGCCAATTATGCTTATTTTGGCAGGATCAATTACGATTACAAAGGGAAATACCTGCTTACAGCGAATTTCCGTAACGATTACTCTTCTAAGTTCGGTCCTGATAATCGTTCCGGTTTCTTCCCGTCAGTATCTGCCGGCTGGAAATTTACCGAGGAAGGTTTTATGGACAATGTTGGCTGGCTCAGCTTTGGTAAAATAAGAGCCGGATGGGGTAAAATAGGTAATTCCGGGGGAGCACTCCAACCATATAAGTATTATGCAGTAGTGCAAACAGAGAATGTATACAGTTATGCTATAGATAACACAGGAGTTACCGCCGGGGCCAATGCTCACGGGATAGCAAATACGGAACTTGCCTGGGAGGCTATGGTTTCCAGTAACATAGGTCTGGATCTTGCTTTCTTTGAAAACAGGCTTTCATTAACAGCCGATTACTTTACCCGTAAAAATGATGGGATGATCATTGAAGTACCTACTCCGGATATTGCCGGTACTTATCAGGAAAGTCCCGGTAACGAAGGAGGCTCTACACTGCAAGCTGCTAATGTTGGAGAGGTGAAAAATAAAGGGTATGAAATTACTGTCGGATTCAAGGGCAATACAGGTGCTTTCAGACACGATCTTAATTTAAACTTCAGCCAGGTATCAAATGAAGTTGTCGATATTGACAGCCTGCCTATTTATTCAGGTAATTCCTATTTTTTCCAGGATTTTACTTATACTGCCGAAGGTGAACCAATGGGACAGTTTTACGGTTATCAGACCGATGGTCTTTTCGGGCCTGAGGATGCAGAAATGATTGACGGAGAGTTGGTAGTTACCAATCAGCCATACCGAATCGTCGGTGGAGAACGGGAATACATGCAACCATGGGCGCAACCCGGTGATGTACGTTTTGTGGATACAAACGGTGATACTACTCTTACCGCTGATGATCGTGTTCCGTTAGGTAATCCGCATCCGAAATTCTTACTTGGATTTTCATACACATTGACTTATAAAATATTCGATTTCTCCATGTTCTGGCAGGGAGTTTTCGGTAATGATGTTTTAATGATCACAAAATCATGGCTGTATAACAATACCGGTTCAGCTAACTGGAGCAGCGATGTACTTGACCGCTATACCGATGAAAATACATCAGCCGACCTGTTCCGGCTTAGTTATCTCGACAATAATGATAATGACCGGATGTCGGATTTCTATGTTGAACCGGGCTGGTATCTTCGTATGAAGAATATACAATTGGGTGTTTCCATACCGGAAAATATTATATCCCGTGTCGGTTTATCCAAATTCAGGGTATACTTTGGAGTTCGCGATCTGATAACCATTACCGGTTATCCCGGTACCGATCCTGAAATACCTGCAGCCAGTAGTAATACATTTAATGATCCGCTGCAGGCAGGAATTGATGTAGCTGCTTATCCGAGACCAATTGTGTACACTATTGGACTAAATGCCACATTTTAATAATTAAAAATTACATGAAATCATGAAATATAGATATTTAATATTGAGTATAATTGTAACTGCATTTATCTTGCAGGGCTGCAGCGATGATTTTTTGGATACACCTCCGCGTGCGGCAGAATCGGAATTTAGTTTTTATACTAACATAGATAACCTGGAAGCCGCAACAATCGGATGCTATTCAGCATTGGAAGCACAGGGTAATTATGATCTGGGCCTGATGATGGTCCTCGGTTCAATTGCGGGCGATGATATGGAAGCCGGCGGCAGGGATGCATCAGAGATCCCCGATATTCAGGAATGCGACAGAATGACCCATCAACCCGATAATCCTCGTGTAAGGAAGGTTTGGGGACATACATACAGGGGAATTTACCATTGTAACGTGTACCTGAAATATTTTCCCGACCTGTTGGCAGAAGGAGATTTTACACCTGAGGAACAAAATCTTCTCAGGACAAGAATAGGTGAGGTAAAATTTTTGCGTGCTTTATATTATTTCTGGTTAACACAAGCTTTTGGCGGGGTGGTATTAATGGATGCCCCACCGGCACCCAGTGAGTTACAGTCGGCAACACGGGCAACCATTAAAGAGGTATATACACTTATTGAATCCGATCTGAACGAAGCGATCAGCTATTTACCGGAAAGAAATCAGGTTTCCGAGGTTGGAAGAGTCACGCGTGGTGCTGCCCAGGCATTGCTTGGCAAGGTATTGTTGTATGAATCTTCTTATGCAAAATATAAGCTCGGATCTTCTTCCGATGTTGACAATCGCTATGAAGGTTGTACTCAAAGATGGGGTGAAGCATTGGCTCTGTTTGAAGCTGTAATCAATTCTCCTCAATACTCTCTTCTGGGTCTTGACGGACAAACTTTCAGTACATTCTGGACAAATGATGAACCGACAACCGATGCATACAGGTATATTTTTTCTGTTGGTGGCGATAATCAATCCGGAAGTGTTTTTGAAATACAGGATATCGTTGACCTTGGTGCACCCTGGATTCAGGCCAGA
>JASFVU010000323.1:0-4380 GCA_050049665.1 Bacteroidales bacterium
AATTCATAGCGTCTCCGTATGAAATACCTTATCATTACTGAGTACCAGATCACGGTAACGGAAATAAACAGGGAATCCGGTTTCCGCTAAATAGTCCCGTACATACCCATTTCCTTTTCCGGATACCATCAATACAAAATCCCCTCCCCACGCACCAAGGGATTTAACTGATCCGGCAAACGATGCAAATAAGGTTTCCCGTATGGTCTTCTTTCTGATATGTTTTGCCAGAAACTGTTCATGTTCATCCATCAATATCATAAAATCTTCCAGGTATTTGCTGCGGACCATAGCGCTTGTTATTTCACTGATCTTTCTGATCAGCTCAATGCCTGGTTTCCCAAGCTTCATGTACCTGTTCGTTTCGTCTGCCGAACTCTGTTTGTTGCCCAGATGCACAAAATAAAAATGATCAGCAAAAGCAGGTTGAAAATTCACTTCATCTACGGAACGCTGTCTGTTCTTTACCGTATAGATAAACGGCCCGTCCATACCTGCGGCGGCAATATCGTAGCCGGAGCCATCAGATACTCCGGAATGAAGAAGGAAAGGATCAATGTCTGACCAGGAAGCCAAATTGGATATGAGTGACGAACTGGATCCAAAGCCCCAGGCCATATCGAAACTCACATTCGTTTCAAAATTCAGTGAGGTACCGAACTTGTGGGGATTTAACCTGCGGATCTCCTGCAGCAGACGAATCAGTTTATTGCAGACCACCATATTATTTGTTTCTGTAACCGAAAAATCCTTTCCATGTAAAACAGCATGAAACCACTGCCTGTCATATTGTTTGGCCGTCCAGAAGATCTGATCTCCGGATCCTTTTCCGGCTTCCCTTACCTGCATGCTTTGTCCCATACGCAATGGAACGACAAGAGATTCTGCTCCGTGAAGCACCAGATATTCTCCTGTCAATAACAACTTACCGTTTGAATAATATGTCCGTTCCATGTTACTGCATTTTCATGCTGTCGAGAAATGATCTAACAATGGCATAAGATACAGGTTTGCCGTCAAAATGTCTTATCGCTGACTTTTTTGCTTCTTCACTTGCATCAAGCTGGTTCAGGATATTGGCCATATGCAGTTTCATATGGCCTGCCTGTATGCCTTCTGTAATCAGCGCCTTTACAGCACTGAAATTACTGGCAAGACCGGCAGCAAGAGTAATTTCCTGTAATTCACGCACCGACTCACAGTTTAATATTTCAAGCGAATACCGTGCAAGGGGGTGTACCTGTGTTGTTCCTCCCACAATGCCCATTGAAACCGGCATTTCAATTGAAAATATAAACTCATCATGTTCAACACGTGCTTCGGAAAGGCTCCTGTAATGTCCGTCTCTCGATGCATAGGTGTGTCCGTTGGCTTCCATTGCCCTGAAATCATTGCCGGTGGAAACAGCCACTGCATCCATACCATTGAAAATCCCTTTGTTATGGGTAACTGCCCGGCTTATGTCTTCACGCGCTATTTGTACGGCATGAACAAATCTCCCGGCAAATCCTTCAGTATTGTATTTTCCTGAAATGGCATGAAAGTTCCTGACTTTTGTCCTTACCTCACACCTGGTAATGTAATCGGGTGTATAATTTGAAAATATGGCCATCAACAAATCACAATGCCTTTCCCCGCCAGCAAAATCCGTGTTGCTTTCAACCCTGATCTTCCACTGTGAAGCAATAGCTTCCAGGCAGGTATTCATGAAATTTGCCCCCATGGAATCGATCGTATCAAACCCCACTTCCAGCCGGTAGTAATTTTCAGGAATACCGTCACCGGAAACAAGGTCAATGCTGCGGATACCCCCACCCCGCTTCTCCATGTTAGCGGTTTCCGGGGCTATATCATTGATAATATTTTCTTTAACGGTATTGAAAAAGGACATCAGCTTCCCGCGATCTCCTTTCCAGATAAAATGGACCTGCCCTTTTTTAATTTTTCCATAGCTCCGGCAAATGAACCCGCCGTGTCCGGCCCAGAATTTTGCTGCCCATGAAGCTGCTGCCACTACCGAACTCTCTTCCGTAACCATTGGAACATGGTATAACCTGTTATTGATCAAAAAATTTGGAGCTATGCTGTAAGGCATGTAATAATTTGACAGCACATTTTCCGAAATACCGGAATACAATTGCTGGACAGCCGGTTGTTTATGCAGGTGTTCATTCAGAGCTTTTTTAAATCCGGAGGCATCTTTTGTAAGTCCGGCAATGGCATCTATCCTCCCCCGAAGATCATATTTTGAAAATCCGTCTATGAATTCGGCTTTACCCATGTTTACTATTTTCTTTAACATGCAGGTATGCTTTTGCAAGCCTCAAAGCTTTTACCTGATTATCAACAAAATCATGCAACGGTTCATAACCTTTTTTTGCAAAGGTCAGAAATGCGGATGCCTGTCCATAAATAGCCGGAAGTATTGATTTGTTGATCAGATAATACCCATCCAGAAAATTGCTGATACCGCCGGAAATTATCAGTTGCCCTGTTCTTATTTTCAGTCCGGCGGCAACGTATGAATTCACGTAGTTAAGCATGGTACCGGCATCCACTCCGATCCTGGACAGCGGCTCATAGACATTGTGTTTGTCTTCCTTCCTTCGTATCAACTCGACTTTTGAAAAGTTTGTGCCCCCAAAAGCCGCAAACTCTATGGCTTCCACCGGCATCTTTAACAATCGTTCAATACTTTTCGGCCCGAAACCCTGGCCTACTTCCTTAATGATTATTTTATAATCTGCATGTTCAATAAATCGTTCGATGGTATCTGCCGGACTCCTCTTAAACCTGTTCCCCTCGGGCTGTATCCATTCCTGGAGGGGATTCACATGGATTATCAATCCGTCAGCTCTCAGACGTGATACCAGATCATGAATTTTCTGCAACCGGTTAGTGCCAATTGCCTTCTCAATCTGTGCGACACCCAGATTAGCAAAAAATGCCCTGTCTTCTCCAATGATGTCACGTAGATCAAAATGAGAAAAATATTGGTCGTCATCGAGCAAAACCCTGCAGGACCCTAATCCCATTCCTAGTCCGAACTCCGCACATATTCCGGCCAGCAACCGGTTAATTTCAAGCGCCTGAGCCGTACCACCGGTCATGCTCGAAATCCAGAGCGGTGCACTGAATTTCTTACCCAGAAATACAAAACCCCTTTCACCCGCCGGATGGGGACTCAACATGGGTTCATATAAGAACCTGTTGTCTATCCTGTCAGGATTAATCTGACTTTTCGGTGCTAATTCAATATGGTCGTTTTTCCTTCGGTTCAAAACATGAATTTTTTTATTTTAATCCAAGATGACGGGAAATAACGAGCTTCAGAATCTCGGATGTTCCCTCTCCTATTTGTAATATTCTCTGATCACGGTAAAACCTTTCTATCTCAGAGTTTTTAAACAGTCCGTAAGCTCCATGGATCTGCAATGCTTCATCCGCAACTTCCCTGGCGATCTCCGAACAATAAAGCTTTGCCATGGCGGCTTCTTTTCCGAAACTTTGTTTTGAATCTTTCCTCCAGCAAGCCGTATAAAGGGTGTTACGTGCCAACTCAATTTTCATGGCCATTTCCGCGAGTTTAAAAGAGATCGCCTGAAATTTAAATATGGGCCTGCCAAACTGGTGCCTCTTTTTTGCATAGTCCATGGCGAGCTCAAAGGCTCCCTGGGCAAGGCCCAGTCCCATAGCAGCAATGGAAAGACGACCGGAATCCAGCGTTTCAAGCATAATTTTCGCTCCCTGTCCTGGTCCTCCCAGCAGGTAGCTGTCTTTAACCCTGCAATTCCTGAATACCAGTTTCCCGGTATCCGCAGCTCTCCACATCATCTTATTTTCAATCTTTTCACTGGAATAGCCTTTGGTTTCTTTTTTTATGAGCAATACCGAAAGCTCTTTTTTGCCATCCTTTTCATCGGTAACAACCTGTACGGTAGCACCCCCAGATAATTCCGAAGCGCTGTTCGTGATGAATATCTTTTCCCCGTTCACCACCCATTCGCCATCCAGATATTTTGCATACGTCCGGGTTCCCCGTGCATCGGAACCTGCATTTGCTTCTGTCAGTCCGAAAGCCCACAACTTATCACCCGTACAAAGCTGAGGCAGCAATTCATTTTTCTGATCTTCGGTACCGAATTGAAAGATGGGACTCAGTCCGAGGGAATTATGCGAAGCCACCGTTGCCGCCTGGGAACCGTCAATACGGGCCAGTTCCTCGACAGCAATGATATATGACAACGTATCCAACTCCTGTCCGCCAAATTTCTTTGGCAAAGTGATCCCGAACAGACCCGCTTCACCCATTTTTTTTGTCAGTTCTTTGGAAAATTCAGCTTTTTCGTCTAATCCGGCCGCCACCGGCCTGATCTCATG
>JASFVU010000399.1:0-3792 GCA_050049665.1 Bacteroidales bacterium
TTATCCTTTCTTCCGGGAATAACGAAGCTACAACATTTGAATGCAAAATAAATCCGGACCATTTCAATCCGGAATCTTTAAAAAAGTTCAGAGAAAACTATCCCATCGGGAATAATTATTGTATTTGTCCGGTAATTGAACAACCTTACAGGAAGAAGTACAATGATCTGGTTGTTGAATTTATATCCATGCAGCATTTGCTTACCTGAACGCACTACCTGCTTTACCGACATTTCATCTGCTGATCTTTGGTTACTTTCCGGAATAATGATACTCCAGCCAGCGTGAAAAGAATACATCATATACCAGCCATCTGTCACCGTTATAAACGATCAGTTCCTTTTCCGCAAGTGCTTTCAATGACGTGTTAACTGAGCTTGCACCGGTCAGGCCGTATTTCCGGATAAATGCACCGGAAGTCGGCTTATCGATACCATCCTCTGCGGCTATGGCCCTGATCAGCTTGTATTGGTGACCTGACAGCAGGTTTCTGTAGGTAATATACAACGGTTCGTTGGAATTCAGTATGCGCTGAAAAACAAGATTTACAAGATGCTCGTTGATCTCATCTTCTTCCCATTCAAAAAGCAGGTTGCAGACGTATTGTACATAGTAGGTGTGCATTCTGGTCCAGCCGAATATTTTATTTACGACTTCCCTGTTTATTTTTTTTCCTGTCTCATTGAATTTTCCGGAAATGAAGTGATAGTAATCGTCTTCCTGAATTTTTCCGAGATACATCAGTTCCGCACTCTGGTAGAAGGGTCTCCCCGCTGCATTGAACATTGGTTCCAGCATATGTTTGCTGCTGCCCGAAAAAATGAACCGGATACCGGGATATGCCTGGATAATGGTCCGTAAGATCTGTTCCATATTTTTTTCAGGATACAGGTTGATCTGCTGAAATTCGTCCAACATGAAAACAATGTCGTTTTCGATCCCTGACAGAAGCTGCATCAAATGTTCCAGCCCGTAACGGATATCTTCCTGTGATTCCACTTTGAGTTCCAGAGAAGGCTGGCCGGAAAGCGGATCAATTGTCACGCCTGGCCGGAGAGAAACCAACAGGGAAAGCAGTTTTTCAAAGAAGTTTTTTTCCTGTTGTTTTTCACGGATCAGTGCCGATGACAGCACATTAAGAAGATCACCGGCATCCATAGTTGGCCTAAGGCCGGTCAGCGGTTATTTTCCGTTCCGGAATAATCTGAAATGAAGATCTGATCCAAAAGGAATTACCAGGATCAACCCGCTGAGCAAGCCGAGCACGTTTGCCAGAAGATCGTTGATGTTGAAAGTGCGGTAGGGAAGGAGCAATTGCAGGACCTCTGTGCCGGCAGCAAACAGAAGGCCGTAAAGTAAAGCTATGATGTGACCTGCCTTTGTTGCTTTTACTGCAAGGAACAGCCAGGGAAAGTAAAGCAATGCATGGAGCAGGTAGTCGAGGCGGACCTCAAGGATGAAGGTGTTGTTGATAAGGGAGTTGTCACTGCTGTTTATGGGTAAGATTGTTAGCAGGAACAGTATTGAAATATAAATGGAGAATGCCGGGCCGGTCCTTTTCAATTCGTTTACCTGAAATTGTATTGATAATCGGGGTTTTCTTTCATGATCTTTATACTTTCCGGGTATTGATCAATGATCCAGGTCCAGAATGCCGTAACATCTATTTTGTCTTTAAGCATTTTCTGTCTTCGTTTCCGGAATTCGGGTTTTAAATCAGACATGGCAAGAAGTTCTTTTAATTTGATCAGCATGTCGGAATAATGTTCCGGTTTGAATCCGAATGTTAACTGGTATTTATGTTCTTCTTCTTCAAGATAAGATATCCGGCCGGCAAAAGAATTGCATCTGAGAGAAGGAATCCCTAATACTGCTGCTTCGGATGTCATGGTCTGACTGTCGCCAATGAACATGGCAGCATAAGCCATAAGAGAGTGTATTTTTTCCGGTCCTATTTTCAGTTGATATCTTTTCAATTCAGGTTCAATCTCACGTTCCGTAGTGATAAATACTTTTCCGTATGGCTTCAAAATTCTTATCAATTCTTCTTTCTGCTTTATTGTCAGGCCTTGAATACCGGTATCATGATGGGCTTTGAAGACATTGAACCGCATAAGGAAAAATGTTTCACCTTGTTTTAAGTTCACTTCCTTTAATACATCGGGATTTGGAGTGAACCGTTTTGGATGGAGGTATGCAAGCTCATGATAACCTGCATAATAAATGGTATTTTTATGTTTTCTTTTTTCTTTTAATGTGTCCGGCGATAATAGATCATCTGTAAACGGATGAACGTACTTTGTTACAAAAGGCTGGACATCATCATCATCATCATCGAATACGATTGATCTTACTTTCGAAATTAACGAGACATGGGCTACGGATACAGAGGTCCCGATAGCAATATCAATTTTTTCTCTGTTACATACTTTTAATAGCTGAATATTATACCCCAGTTGTTTAATTATTTTATTCCATAATCCATCTGCTTTTTCAGGAAACAGGAAATAACTGAAATCATAAAAGTCCAGTAAATGTTTAGCGATTTCAATTTCTTTTACTGTCCATATAATTTTGTGACCTTTTATGGATAGCTCTTTTGCCAGGTTCTTGTAGTAATGTACATGAGCAGGGTGACCAATATCAATGAGAATGTTCATCTACATAAACTTTTTCATCAGTTTTAATCCAAATTGCCCTGCTTTGAACCATAAAGGCTGTGTAATGTACCTGTATCTGCCGTATTCATTTAATTCTCCTCCAAATTCCTGCTTGTATTTTCTTACGCCGTATTCCTTATCTTTAATGCCGGCTCCCATAAAATCAAGGTATTTCAATTTATTTTGTATACCATAATCAATTGCCGCTATAACTGCTATATGAGTAGGAAATATTTTTCTGTCATATTCCCGGAAGCCGCAATAATACATTGTGTAGATCGACGTCTGTGGACGAATAATGCAGAAACTACCTCCGATAATACTGCTATCGTGCATAACAATAAAGACTTTTCCTACTTTGCTCAGCCACAAAGCTTTGAAAAAATGGTATTTGGGTAAAGGCAACTTTACACGGGAAGTGTAAAGGTCTGAAAGTATTTTATATAAAGTTTGTAGTTCTTCTTCTGATTTGCATTCTTTAAAAGTTACGCCACTTTGTAAGGTTAATCTTATTTCTCTGCGGCGATTGTATTTCATTCCCGAAAGAATGTCATCTAAGCTTTTATTTTTAAGGTTGATAACAAAATTAAGGTATGGAAGGAAGGACCAACCAAGTTCGTCGAATATATCTGAATAAGAAGAATAATCAAAATAGTTTCTGGTTTCAAGATAAATGATTTTTTTTCTTAAATGGTTAATTATTCTTTCGATCAAAAATTTCAGTTTTTCTGGATCCTTCCCAGGGATTAGTGGTCCCCCGTAAATAATTCCACGACTGGAAAAGAAACTTTTTATTCCGGATTCCTTTTTTATAACAACCACTGCCAAAATCAGCAATTCGTTTTTATCCGATACTGCGAATGCTTCAGCTGAGAAGTCAGGTAATGAATTAATGAATTTATAGAATTCGTAGGACTGGAAAGGGCTTTCATAAGGTGAACGGCTAATAAATTCATTCCATAACGATACAGGTATTTCATTGTTTGAAATAATTTTCATATCGTTAATCTATAAATTCTCTGTACCAGAGTTCCAGATGGATCCATTTCCATATTTCTTTGGATATATTCTTTTTGCCTGAAAGATGTTGGTGATAAAAAGCTTTTGCTTTTGAAGGGGCGATGATATTTCT
>JASFVU010000324.1:0-4370 GCA_050049665.1 Bacteroidales bacterium
GACCTATCGGAGAACTTGAATATGAAAATTTCAATGCTGCCCGTGCCAGGATCAATATTCAGGGGTTGAATGTCCATCCGGGTACTGCCAAAAACAGAATGAAAAACTCCATGTTGATAGCATTGGAACTGGAACGTATGCTTCCCCAAAATGAAAAGCCTGAATATACAGAAGGATACGAAGGATTTTATCATCTGACCGAATTCAACGGAACTGTCGACAGTACCAGCATCAGTTATATTATTCGCGATCATGACAAAGAAGAATTTACGAGAAAAAAGAACCTGCTGATAAAAATTATCGACCACCTGAACCTGAAATACGGGAACGGAACGGTGAAACTCACTCTCGTCGACCAGTATTACAATATGCGTGAGATGATAGAACCTGTATTTCACATTATAGAACTGGCTCTGAAAGCCATGAAGGAATCGGGTGTTACCCCGAAAGTCAAACCCATTCGCGGTGGCACTGACGGAGCCAGGTTATCGTATATGGGCTTACCCTGTCCGAACATTTTCAGCGGCGGCCATAACTTTCACAGCAGGTATGAATACATTCCCATTCCATCCATGAAAAAAGCCGTCGGGGTAATCGTAAAAATAGCCGAACTGAATGCCACTGACCGGTAATAACATTTATTTATTCCGGTGTTTGAAGTTCTGTGCCTGATCACAAAAAAATCCCGCCTTCATGGCGGGATCAGGTAACCTAAAACCTATCTATTATCTATTGAAAAGAATACACCTAAATCTCAATTTTATTAACCTTCATTCTGTTCGGGTTGTTTTTTCACATCAATCTCCGCACCTTTGATCTTATCTTCCATTTTCAATCCTGATAATACCTCAATATTTATGCCATCCGACAGTCCTGTTTCAATATATCTTTTTTCAAATACCTGAGGTTCGGTCTCAATCTCCACATAAGTGGAGTCATTCCCTTCTTCAAATTTCACCAATCCTTCGGGTATCACCATAACACTATCCCTTCTGTCCAGCACGATATCGGCATTAGCACTGTAACCGGCCCGGATAAAAGCATCTTCTGTTATTGTTACCTGTGCTTTAATCTCAAACTGCACCGTGCCATTCTCTTCTACGCCTTTTGGGGAAATATATTCCAGGGTGGCACCGAACTTTTTGTTTTCAATGGCACCGATAGTAAGTTCAAGTTTCATGCCTTCCCTTATTTTGCCAACTTCTGTTTCATCGATCTTCCCTTCGAAGATCATTTCCCCCATATCTGCAACAGAGGCTATGGTCGTTCCTTCATTAAACGTATTTGCCTGAATAACGGATGTTCCGACTTCCACCGGGACATCGAGTACCATGCCCTCAATGGTCGATCGAATGAGTGTATTCGAGGATTGCCCTGATTTTTTTGTAATGCCTTCTTTAATCAGTTGCAGGTTATTTTCCGCAGCTTCCACCTCTTCAAGCGCCGAATTAAAGTCGATCCTTACCTTCTGGAATTCGGCTTCGGGAATTACACCTTGTTCATACACCTTTTTTTGTCTTTCATATACCAGTTTTGCATCTTCCAACTGCAATTGTGCTTTGTTCAATCTTGATTCTGCACTATTAAGAGCTACCATATCCGGGATGATCTTTACCTTTGCAATCAAATCCCCCTGTTTTACATGTTCTCCGGCCTCAACATATATCTCGGCAACTATTCCCGACACCTGGGGTTTAATCGCGATCTCCCGTCTTGGAATAACCGAGCCGGTTGCCACCGACTTCTTAACCAAATCGGAGACAAAGGGTGTTTTAGTCTCAAAAATCATATCCTTTTTTTTCGATTTGTTGTAAAGCATCACCAGGCTTCCCAGGATCAGAACAGCAAAAACTACACCCAACACAATATAAATTACCTTTTTCATCTGTTTAAAATTTTTTGATTTCTGAATGTTCAAAACCCCGATAATATCGGGACAGGAACTCACATAAAATTGAATCATTCATCATAATCTGTTTGAATGAAAGAATTTTATGTTTGCTTCATGGTTTTATTTTTATAATCTATTATTCATTTTAATTTTCATCACGTATAGCCTCGATCGGCTTGATCGATACTGCCCTTTTCGCCGGTATCATCCCGGCGAATATTCCGGCAATTACAAGAATGATCAATGCTTTCATCGCAATACTGAACTCTACTTCCGGATTCATAAACATGACCTCATTCGGATCAGCATTCAACAAAGCCTTATTAACCAGTGCAACTACATAAATCCCAAGGGCCATTCCTGTCATTCCTGCCAGGGAAGTCAGAAAGACGGATTCTGAAATTACCGTTGAAATAATCTTAAACGGGGTGGCTCCCATGGCCCTTTTAATCCCGAATTCCCTGGTCCTTTCCTTAATAATGATCAACATGATATTACTTACTCCTATAATACCCGCCAAAAGCGTTCCGATCCCCACGATCCATATCAGCCCCCGGATACCCAGAAATAATCCGCGCATCTTTTTAAACTGCTCACCGACGTTGTGGTATCCGAATGCTCCGGCATCTTCCGGATGAATGCTATGGCGCTTAGCAAGAATAGATTTTACCTGTTTTTCAATCTTTACAATGTCATAATTAGGCTTTCCTACAATGGAAAAATGATCCACTATATTGGGGTAGTTATATACCTGTTCTGTTGTACTGAACGGAATAAACATGATCGAATTCTGTTCCTCCCCCCATCCGCCTGTATGTTTGGATTTGTACACTCCGACAACCTGGAAATACATGCCGTTTAGTTTAATGTATTTATCCGTAGCCTTTTCCCCGCTTTTAAACAACTCTTCATATATCCTGTAACCAAGCAAGGCAACTTTTCTTTTGTTGAGAATATCAAATTCATTTAAATACCGTCCTTCTACTATATTAACGGGATCAACCCTGTTTTCATCAGGCATGATGCCTTCCACCCTGAATTCTCCTTTTTGGTCCTCATAAACAACGGTAGATGATACCTGCCATCCTCCTCCATGGACTGTCGGAGTAATAATATCAATGCCGGGGACCTTGTTTTTTATGGCGATCATATCGTCGTATTCAAAGTGATACCACCTGTTCCTCGGGAATCCTTTATAAGGCATGGTTGTAGCCCGTGCCCAGATAAACATGCTGTTTGTAGCAAAATCGCCCATGCCTGAGTATACCCCATTTTCAAGTCCCGATCCTGCTCCGAGCATGATCATCAGCATGAGTATTCCCCAAAACACGCCAAATGCCGTTAATCCTGTCCGAAGCTTGTTCTTCTTCAGCGTATGAAAAATTTCCTGCCATTTATCGTAATCAATCATAATGATTTGTTTTTATTCGTCGTGCAGAGCAACAACGGGTTGAATATTAGCAGCTTTTCTTGCAGGAATATATCCTGCTATGACTCCGGCCAGAACAATGGCCAGGGTAGCCAGGATAGCCACGTTGAAATCTATTCCCGGATTCCGGAAATACTGTGTGGCCGGCATGGCTTTTGTAATCCCTTCAAGCAACATGACGCCCAAAACCAAACCGATATAACCCGCTACGGAAGTAATTAATATCGATTCCTGAATGATCATCCGGATGATGGATCCCGGTTTTGCTCCGATTGCTTTTCGGACGCCAATTTCTTTGGTTCTTTCTTTCACTACGATCAACATGATATTGCTTACACCGACAATACCTGCAATGATGGTAAATACTCCGATGATCAGAACGAACATATTGATCCCTTTGAACAGGGCCCCCATTTTCTGATAATCCTCAAGGGCATTCCAGCTCCACATAGCCCTCTGATCCTCGGGGTTAAAATTGTATTTTTTTGCTAATGTTTTACGGATATCCTCAATCATGGCATTGGATTCTTCAATGTCTGCATCACCTGCTGTAAAAGTCATGGCCCCTACCCTGTTTTTGGTAATAAATGTTTTTTGTGCCAGCGATATAGGTATATACATACGCTTGGTCTCACCTTCATGCACATCTCCGAATACACCAACGACTTTAAAGCTGATTCCATTAAGTTTGATGTACTTCCCGATCGGGTCCTCGTCCTTAAAGAGCTGATCTTTCATAGTTGTCCCAATGACTGCCACCTTCCTGTACTCTTTAATATCCAGTTTATTCAATAATCTTCCGGAGATCAGCTTGAGATTTTCAACAACCATATGGCCCGAATGAACTGCTTCCACATTGAAATCGCCATAATTGTTTTTATAACTTATGGCATTCGACCTAACTCCATGCCTGGCAGACAAATTTTCAATTCCCGGATGCCGTTTGCCGAGCATCTCCAGATCCTCATTTGTGAACTCAATAACCCTTCCCGCATTCAGCCCGTTGTATGCCATGCTTGTCCTGCCTCCTCCCATCCAGACACTGTTCTT
>JASFVU010000326.1:0-4367 GCA_050049665.1 Bacteroidales bacterium
GCTACTTCCCATAATCCATGAGCAATCAGAGTATCACCTCCACCAGCTTCCGTAGTAATCTGGTATACATAGGGTTCTTCCTCATAGACCGACTGGTCAACAACATCCCATGTACCGACAAAATCATTGATATCGAACGGACAATATTGTTGCATGGTCATAGTAAATGAAGCGTCGAAGTCTGCAATAGGAACATCCCCGCCTTCCAGGTTCAGAATAAGGGTTCTCGCATCCCCTGCAAAACCCTCATAAAGACCTTCAACAATTATGTAACCTAAAACCTGGTTTGCGGGAATGGTAACCTGTGTACCTGAAAGATTATAGTGTGTACCTGCAATGGCAGTACTGGCTGCATCCACCGAAAAGGAAATTGTCCGATCCACTCCGGTAGATGAAGTAACTCCTACAATAATCGTGTCAACCGAGTTTGCGACTTCCTGTACGTAAAAAGCCTTACCGGTACCATCCGTAAAGCTGACGAGCGACGGACCGGAATATGTGAAATCCTGTTCTTTGCAGGAATTGATCAGTATCAAGAAACCTGCTAACAATGCGAGTGTTATGTTATTAAATACCTTTTTCATTATCAATACTTTTATATTAATAATCATCGTTTTGCGTAATATTCGGATTGGCATCTATCTCCGTTGTCGGAATAGGAAGTTGCCATAAATAACTTCCGGCAGGAAGCGTAAGCGCCCGGTAATGGAGTCCGCCGCCATCCGCTTCATCTCCGTAGTCTTCCCGTTCCACAGGGAGTCCCAGCCGTTTCAGATCAAACCAGCGCTGTCCTTCAAAAGCCAGTTCAAGCCTTCTTTCCAATTGTATGGCATTGTACAGGCCGGTGCCTGTTTCACTTCCTGCGGTAAAAGGTTCATAACGCTGAGCCCTCAATGCATTCAGATCCGCAAGAGCAGCTACTTCGTCAGGTGATGCCTGGCTTACAAGCGCTTCTGCCCTGATCAGGTACATCTCAGCCGTTCTTAAAACCTTTGCATCGACAAGGTCGGGAGTAACAGCTCCAGTTCTTTCTTTGTATTTCCATACATGATTGAACAGCTTTCCGTTAAATTCACTTTGTGAGATATAAGAAAAAGTACGGATATCAGTTGTATCAAACAGTTGAGCCAGTTCATAGCTGCAGACATGCTCGGAACGGGTCCCTGACGGTCCTGTCTGACTGTAATATGTACCAATGGCTGAACCACTGTTTGTAACAGTATTATCCTGTTCCGTTATTCTGACTTTAAATATTACACCTGCTTCCGAAGCATCAAGCCAAACATCAGGAAATTCTGCCAACGTGGACAGAGGAACTTCATTAATGACATCGGTAGCCATTGAAATGGCATTGCTCCAATCTTCCATAGTAAGGTAAACCCTGGCAAGCATGGCTTTGGCTGCTGCCGAAGAAAATCTTGTATTGCCTTCATCCGGATCAATAGCACCCTGGGCCATCAGGCTCTCTCCCATGGTCAGATCGGATACAATATTTTCATAGCATTCCGCTACAGTATTCCGTTCGGGCAGGCTCGGCGCCGGGTCAGTCACGTAAGGCACACCCAGATCGGCTGCCGTGGCATCAGCATAATTCTTACCGAAATACCGTACAAGATCGAAATAAACCATTCCCCGGATAGCATAAGCCTCACCAAGAACATGATTTTTAAGCAGCAGATCGTCACCCTCGGCTTCAATATCCGTGGCTCTGGCTATAACCTGATTTGCACGGTTAATAACCTTATAAGGCTGTGCCCAGGCACGACCAACATAATAGTTACCGGGTTTTATATCCCAGTTCTGCATCAGGTCAAATGTCAATCTGCCTTCGGAACAAAGGATCAGATTATCCGACATCACATCAGGAAGAATAAGATGTTGGCCGTCATAATAACCATAATCCTGATGCATGGTGTAATATACGCCCCGAACCGCTATCTCTGCATCCTGGGCAGTCTCGAACGCCGCTTCATAATCGAGCTCATCATGTGGTGCAAGATCGAGATAATGATCGCATGAAGCAAATAAAATAAATGATATACCTGCTATCAATGTATAAATGTTATTTCGTTTCATAATTGTCTTTTTTTTGATTTAGAATCCAACATCGATACCAAAGCTGAATGTTCTGGAAGCCGGATAAGTATTTTCATCGAAACTACCGACCGGAGTAGCATCGGTCTCGCTACTATTGTAGCCGATTTCAGGGTCAAATCCCTTGTAAGCAGTGATCGTGAAGAGATTGGTTCCTTTTACATAAACTCTCAGAGATCTCATTTTAATCTTGGAGATCAAACTTTTCGGCAAATTGTAGGCTAATGTTACTTCACGAAGTCTCAGGTAATTTCCATTTTCCAGGTTCCTGTCCGTCAGATAAGCCCTGTCATTTCCGACCCTTGTTTCGGGTACATCCGTAATATCTCCGGGTTGTTTCCAGGCATCCAGCATTACACGTGATTGATTATCGGTTATGTTGGTTCCGTCACTTTCCGACTGATAAACAAAATAACTGAAAATATGATTACCATAATTATAATAGAACAGGGCCGACAGATCAATTCCTTTATAACTCAGATTCGTGTAAAACGAACCGTAGAATTTCGGAAGCGGAGATTTATCCAGTATTACACGATCGGCATCGCTGTATACGTTTGTAATATTCCCGTCAACATCATAAAACAAGGCATCTCCGTTGGCAGGATTCACTCCGGCATACCGTACAAGGAAGAACTGATAAACCGGTTCTCCTACTTTCAATATACCGAACCCATCTTCGATCTGTGTATCATCTTCTCCGTACAATTCGGTTATCTCATTTTTAAGCGTTGTAATATCCGCACCAATCGTCCAGATCAGGTCTCCTGTCCTGACTACATCACCTTCCAGTCCGAATTCAATTCCCTGATTCACCATAGACCCGACATTCTCAATTCTTTCCGTAAAACCGGAAGTTCTTGATACCTGCCTGGGGAAGAAAAGATCTTCGGTTTTCTTGTTGTAGTAATCAAATGTACCTCTGATCCGTTCATTGTATAATGAAAAATCAAATCCGGCATCAAATGATTTAACAACTTCCCATTTCAGATCGGGATTTTCTATCTTTCCAGGATAGCTTGCCGAAAGGCCGTTATACTGGTAATACGAATAGGTTCCCATCCATTCGTAATAAGGTTCAAGTCCGGTATTATCAATATATCTGAAGTTTCCTGTAGTACCATAAGAAGCCCTTAATTTCAGAATGGAAAGGAAGGTAAGACTTTCCATGAAACTTTCCTCATGCAGGTTCCAACTGGCACCAACGGCACCAAAATTTGCCCATTTGTTGTTTTCTCCAAACCGTGAAGAAGCATCTCTTCTGCCAATCAGATCGATGATGTATTTCTGATTAAAGTCATAAGTAAGGGTTCCGAAATAAGCAAAAAGCCCCCATTCATCTATGGTACCGCCTGCGTCTGTCGGAGAAGCAGCAGCATCGGGTACAGCAAGTTTATCCGAGGGGAATCCCTGTACAGCCAGCAAAGTACTTCTATAATAGTATTTCTGTGCATCAATACCGGCCTTCAGAGTAATTCCATGGACATCAAACCTGTTCTTATAAGTCAAGTAGTTCGTATAATTTTGCCTGAACCGTCTGCGAAACTGATCACGCATAGCATCGCCGACATAACTTGCCAATATTGAGCTGGGCATCGTAAAGGTTTGTCTTGTGTCATCCATCAGATCCATACCGGCGAGTGTTGAAAATGTCAATCCCTTTACAAATTCCCAATTCAGATAGAAGTTTCCAATGCTTTTGAATTGCTGAAGTCTTTCAGGATTTTTCTCCAGGGCTTCAACAATATTAAATCCTTCATGCGTATAATTCCATTCGCCATCAGGGAGCTTTAATGCTTCGTAAGGATTGTATATCAGCATGGCATAGAAAGGATTCTGAACATTCCTTCTGTCACGTACTCCTCCTCTTTTATAATAACCTACGGTCATATTCACTCCTACATCAAGTCTGTCTGAGAATTTATGAGCAACATTTACTCTTCCCGTTATTCGATCAAGGAACGACCCCTCGACCAGACCTTCCTGATTATACATGTTTCCTGAGATAAAATACGTTGTTTTTTCCGATCCGCCTGAAAAACTCAGTTCATGGCTGTTAGTCCGGGCAGTTCTTCCAATGGTTTCCACCCAGTCGTGGCTTTGGTTGATTAATGAATCCACCACTGCCGGATCTGCATCAGCTCCAACCCTCCAGCCTGCATCGATCTCATACTGGATCTTCTCTTCGGCGTTCATCATATTCATGTCTTTCTTGGCCATCTGAGACCAACCGGTATAAAACCTGTAATCGATCCTGCTTTGATTGGTCCTTC
>JASFVU010000325.1:0-4367 GCA_050049665.1 Bacteroidales bacterium
ACTCCTGGTAAAGAAAAACTACGGAAGGGTGGATGGCTGGCTGAGTTATACCTATTCAAGGGCTTTTCAGAAAACATCCGGGACTGTTGAACAGGATATGATAAACGATAATACTATTTACCCTTCACGGTACGATGTGCCTCATGATATTACACTTTTTCTGAACTACAATGTGAACAGGAGAGTACGCCTGGGAATGAATTTCAAATTTTCGTCGGGCAGATCGGTTACTCTCCCCGAATATGTCTACCGGCAATTCGGGAATGAGATCGTTTATTATTCCGACAGGAATGCTTACAGATTACCTCCTTATCACCGTCTTGATCTGTCGATCAGTGTTAGTGAAAGCCTCAGACTCAGAAAAAAATGGAAAGGAAGCTGGACATTCTCCATATTGAATATATACGCAAGAAAGAACGCTTATTCTGTTTTTTATCAGAAGCAGTTACCAAGTGCCCAGAATAACTACAAGAATTATTCAATGTATAAACTCTATCTCATAGGAAAGCCTATGCCTGTATTAACTTATAATTTTGTATTCTGATGTGTAAAATGAAGGCATTTGATTTTATAAAGCTGGTATATCTGCTGATTTTGTTCCCTGCTTTTGCATGCCAGGAAGTTTACAATCATCCGGATTTCGATGATTCTAAAAAGATCCCGGTCATTGAGGGGGCTGTTCATAACGGGGACGGTCCTTTTCATGTATACCTCAACTATGCCCGGCCATACAACGACCAGAATTTCACCAGTATTTCAGGGGCATATGTTTCGGTGACAGACAACCTTGGGAATACATTTGAATACGATGACCAGGGACTTGGTCAGTATACCTGCCCGGAAGGCAGGATGGAGACAGTGATCGGACGCAACTATTCCCTTCATATTGAACTCCCCGACGGCAATATACTCGAGTCTGAACCACTTCTGCTTCCGGATACTCTGAGTATTGAGCGTATCTATGAGAAGCACCAGGTTATGGAACACATTGAACGGGCATCCGATAACGATATACTTGTTAGCAATCAGCAGGGTACTGCCATGTATGTTGTTGTTGATCCCGAATATCCGCAGAAAGCTTTTTACCGTATCACTGCAATGTTATATGCTCATCTCAGCGGCGGTTATTTTCACGAAAGCTATCAATACATACCGGTTGATTGGGGATTTATTGATACAGTTGAGATTTCGATCAGTACCACACGCACGTATGATTGCATGCATACTTTTAATTATTATTCACTTCCACTCATCGGAACAATGGATCCTGAACCGGCAGAAAATGAATTTTTGCGTACTCAGCTATGCTATTTTCTTCCGGATTCGAAGCTACTGGGGCCGGATACTCTGAATATTATCGGCCAATACTATGCTGTCAGCCTTTACACTATTTCACATGAAACATACAGCTATATTTCTGAAATAAACGAACAGTTGGGGAGCACATCTCATTTGTTTGATCCGATACCGACACAGATCAGGGGAAATATGCATTGTATAAATGATCCTGAGCAGGAGGTTTTGGGGATGTTTGAGGTGTCCTCCGTTTCAACCCGCAGGCCACCGGAAATTGACCCTGTTCCCGATTGCATCGATACGACCATAGTGGATACGACACTCATACTTCCATTAACAATACAGAAGACGCCGCATGAAAAATAGCCTTATCATCTTATTGTGCATACTATTTTCAGGAATTCTGGCAGCCCAGCAGGTCTTTGATGAAAACCCCGGTCTGTCTTATGAGAAAGCGTTCGCTGATATGAATAAGAGAATATTTACATCCGGTGAATTGTTTAAATATAAGGCATATGTTGTCAATACCGTCACCGGGGATTATAAATGCTGCAGCAGGTTTCTGTTCTTCGATATCCTGAATCAGGACAACAGGCAGGTGCTTGCATGGAAGAGTAATACAGCCAAAGGCGTATGCAACGGGTCTGTGATCCTGCCCGATTCCTTATCGACCGGATTTTATTGGTTTCGCGTCTATTCTAACTGGATGCTCAATTGGCCGGACCGGCGTATTTTCAGTATTCCGATATTGATTGTGAGCCTCACCCAAAGGGATAATGAGAAGGACAAGGGAATGGTGGTAGCGGTAAGTGCCGCTGATACATCGGAAAATAATCCCGTATCGACCTTTTTTCCTGACCCTTCTTTACAGATTGTTCCTGAAATTGTACCGGATAAGGAAAATTACGATCGAAATGAACATGTGCGGATGGAATTGTTACTCCCTGAATTGTTACCACTTGAAACGGCTGTTGCTTCACTTTCCGTAACGGTCCAAAATCCATTTCTCAGTTTGTTATTTGAAAGCGGAGTTAATGATGATTTTCTTACGTTTTTTGAATTATCAGATACTCCTCTTTCCTCGTCCTCCGGTATGACAGGCTCAGCGTATCAGACTGAAAAGTACCGGGCTGCAGATAAAAGGATCAACGGGCCGGTTCGTTTTTTAAAAGAAACCAGAGGAACCGTTTTGAGAGGCAAGCTGGTTCGTCAGGCAGATGGGGAGGGATTACCGGGCGAAGATATTTTTCTTGCGAAATTTGACAGTGTAACAACTTACCTTCATGCAACAACAAATACCGAAGGGGATTTTTATTTTCTGATCGATTCTGCCTATGAAAATGAGCTATTGATTATTCAGGCCATGCCTGATATTGGTCGTGAGGCCGCTGTTGTTCTGGAAAACACACCGGTATATCAGCCTGTGAATCCAGAGACTAAAAAGGTATTGGATCTGACCACTGAGCAGGGGCAGTACCTTGAATATGTTCGTAATTCGGCCATTGTTTCAAGGATTTATCAGGATACGGAAAAAGAATCGCTTATTACCGGTACGCCTGGTTTCAGCAGGAGTTTCTTTACTCCGGATTATACGGTTCTTCCTTCTGATTACGAATACCTTCCGAATTTCAGGGAAATAGCGGAGAACATCCTGCCCGGGGTTCGTTTCAGAGAAAAGAAAGGCAGTTACGAACTTGATATCGTTATTCCGGAAGTCATGCTTAATGATACAATGCCTGCAGGCCTGTTTCTGAACGGAATTCCGTTTTCCAATTTGAAATACCTTGCTTCCTTCTCTACCACCGATATAAAACGGATTGACGTATGCAATCATTTCTGTATGCATGGTAATCTTATTTATAGGGGCATTCTTTCAATTTTTACTTACGATTTGACTATTCAGCCTTCATCATTAAGCAATCCTTTTTTGTTTTACGAACATAGGATACGCAAATCCGTTTCCGACGATGTTTGGAAAAGAAAAAATAAGGAAATTCCCTGGCTGGATCAATGTCTTTACTGGAATCCGAATATTGTTTTTGAAAAGGAGTCATCGGTACACATAGATTTTTTGACCTCCAGTATTGCCGGCAACTATATTGTCCGGCTTAAGGGCATAACAAGTACCGGCCGTCCGTTTAGCAAACACATTGAATTTAAAGTTGGAGCAAATGAATAAACTATTACTTGCATCGGCAGTTTCACTTCTTTATTCGGGAATTATTTTTTCTCAGAAGTCGGTAAATGATTGCTTGACTGATCCGTTGGATACATTGTTTCCGTCTGTGCTGTGCGGTATCTATAGGGCAAATACAATTTTCCTGGAATCAGATCACTTTATTGATGACTGGAAGAAGGGAGAAGTTCTGTTATCTTCGGGCGAGGTGGTAAGAGATGAATATTTAAGGTATAATGGTTTGCTGGATAATGTGTTTTGGTTACGTGTTACGGATTATAAGATCGCTATGCTTTATAAGGAGCTTGTAAAAGGATTCAATGTCTATTCAGAGCATGATGAAAAGGGAAAAAAATACAGGAAAATGATCGTACCCGGATATTTTTCTGAAGGAGAAGTTTTCCTGGAAGTACTTACCGAAGGCAAAATTTCCGTGTATTGTTACAGACGAATTGAGATGGAACACAGTACATTTGAAGTTTATCCCGATTATCAATATTATCTGAAGGTCAATGAGGATTACAGGCATATATTCCTGCGTCGTTTTTCTGTAATTTCCGTTTTACCTGATGAGGAAAAGATAAAAATGAGGTCGATTATTCGTTCAAACCGGCTCAGAATGAAGGATGAGCAGGATCTGATAAGGGCTTTTGAATTGTTAAATAAGGCGGACAGGTAATTTTTTTGTAACAGATTCCTGTATATTACGTTATTCTATTATCTCCAGAATAGGCTTTCCCGATGCCGAGTTCGGATAGGATATCTCCAGGAGAGTACATACTGTTGGTGCAATATCGGTGAGGTCAACCGTGCGATGGATGGAATTCCTTCCGATCTTCCAGCCATACCATAGCAACGGAACCCTGCGGTCGTGGCCATAGGCTGAGCCCAGACC
>JASFVU010000327.1:0-4359 GCA_050049665.1 Bacteroidales bacterium
GATGTAAGAAGAATTGTCTATAAGCATATTGTAAAAGCTGACGATATTGTTGAAGTACCTGTTGACAGACCCGGTTCCGATGTTTACGGATTCATCTATTACATTGAAGGCAATACGGCATCATCAGTTAATTTTTATATCACTGACAGCACCACAGGATTTGTCAACGGCTCCCTTTATTTTGATGTCCGGCCTAACATTGATTCTCTGGCGCCGTCAATAGAATTTTTTAAGAAGGATATTATCCATTTTATAAACTCATTTGAATGGGAGTTAAAAGAAGATGCCACTAATATTTAAAGAGAAATTTCAGGACGATTGTTTGTTTGGTATTTGGGAAATAAATGAATCTCTTGAAGAGTTGATGGCAGAAGTACATTTATACCCGGGCGAAAGGGAAAGACTGTTCGGTTTCAGGAGTGATGCAAGGAAAATTGAATTTTTGAGTGTAAGGATCCTTTTGAAAGCACTGCTGGGGGTTTGCGGGCCTATCGTATACAGCGACCGGAAGAAGCCTTATCTGCACCAGAGCGAGTACCGGATCAGTATCTCTCATTCGAGGAAATTAACTTCGATCATGCTCAGCAAGTCAAAGAAAATAGGCATCGATCTGGAGTACATGTCTCATAAGATCAGTAAAGTGCAGCACAAGTTTATCAATGATGACGAATACATTACTTCCGATGTATCCAAACGGAAATACCATCTTTATATTCACTGGTGCGCAAAAGAAGCATTATTCAAAATATGCGACAAACAAGACATAAATTTTAAAAGAAATCTGACCATCGAAGCTTTTGACCCCGGGGATTATGGGATCATTTACGGATGGGTCGATAATAATTACTGGCACGATAAGTTTGAATTGAATTATTTCACAATAAATAATTATGTTGTAGTATATTGCTGTAAAAACTCATGAAAAGTCAACTGTATAATAAAATAAGTCAACCCGGGAAAAAGTTTGCATTGCTGATCGATCCTGATAATTATACGGTAAACTCTATGCTTGCCACATTATTTGCTGCGGAAGAATCGGGTATTGACCTGATCCTTGTGGGTGGCAGCCTGGTTCGTGACCGGATAGACTCCGCCATTGAACTGATCAAGAAAAACACCGGCATCCCGCTGATTCTTTTTCCGGGAAGCCTTTTGCAACTCAGTAATAAGGCGGACGGCTTGTTTTTGTTATCGCTTATTTCCGGGCGTAATCCTGATTATCTGATCGGAAACCATGTGCTTGCTGCGCCATACCTGAAAGACAGTGGTCTTGAGATCATTCCAACCGGTTATATCCTTGTGGGTGAAGGGAATTCCTCGGTTGAATATATCAGCAATACAAAGCCCATTCCGGAAGACAAAACCGATATTATCACGGCCACGGCCATTGCAGGAGAACTAACAGGAAATAAAACGATCTACCTTGAGTCGGGAAGCGGAGCGAGCAGACCTGTGGACGGTAATGTCATTAAAGAAGTCAAACGAAATATTTCAATCCCCCTGATCGTAGGCGGAGGAATAAGAACACCTTCACAGGTACATGATGTCCTCCAGGCCGGTGCCGATGTTGTCGTTGTTGGGAATGCCGTTGAAAAAAATATACAAGTCCTTGATTCTCTGGTGAAAGCCGCACGATAAAGAAGGTATTAAATGGCATTGTAATAAGAATACTTGTTTTGAATCATATTTTTTTCCTATCTTTCTTCTCTGAAATTCATATCTAAAAAGGATTCATTAGTCAATGGATTATCTAAATTAATCCAATATTAATAACTTGTGTTTACGTGTGCCGTACTAATAGTTAGAAATTAAATAATCAGAAATTAAGAATGATATAGTCCGAGTATTCAATTGGTTAGAAGTTTTTGCCCAAGTTGGTTTAGTTAGTAGTTTTGTGGAGCTGGGGGACATGCAAGTGTCTCCCGGCTTTTTTTATGGATGTTCGAATGAGATCAGAAAAACAGTACAGGTTAAAGACCCGGTTCCGGGTTTCTCCGTTGCATGATATTGTCTGCTATTCCAATTGATCTGTTCACCCGGATGGGGTACCGGAATACCTTCCTTGTATCCGGGAATTGATGATCCGTTTGAAAACTTTCCGGTCTTCCTCCCTTTTTTTTCTGCCTTTGGGCCGATCGTGAATTTTTATTGACACTTTTCTGTGTTTTATCTCTATCTTTAAAGAGAGATTTATTTATCTTGTAAGGCCGAATTAAACAGAAGATGTTATTTCTCAACAAAAAGGCATTTCTACTCTTTTCAACGATTTTATTGTTGCAACTTTCGGGAATTCAGGCACAGGAAAGATTACCGGAACCTTTTGTAACAGCAAAATACATTGATAAACAGATAGTTGAAGTATTAAATTCGTTTGAAGAAGAATTTCAGATTCAGGTATTCTTTAAAAAGGAGTGGCTGGATTCCGGACTGATCAGCATCGCTTTTGAAAAGATCCCGGTTGCCGAAGCGATCGATCAATTGCTTCAGGGCTCAAACCTTCTTCTGTATGTTTTCCAGGACAATTATGTAATAATGCCGGCAAAAAAAGTAGCACTTATTACCGGTAATATGTTAGACTATAGTCAATCGGAAGCAATAACGGATTATGGTAACATGAAGATTGTCGGTAATTTCATTCGTGACGGGAAAATCCGTAAGGTAAAGCTTTACGGAAGAATAGCCGACGGTGCGGATAATGAAACGTTAATAGGAGCGACCATTGTGGTGAATAATTCGGATGTATATACAATCTCAGGACGTGACGGAGAATACAGCCTTGAAATGATGCCGGGGATTTATAACCTTACGGTGTCATGTGTGGGGTATGAAAATACCTATTCGACAGTGCAATTATTGGGTGAAGGAGAATTGAATATTGAATTGTTTGAAAAAACACAGGAAATTGATGAGATCAGGATCTATGCACAGAAAGCCGACAGAAATATATCCGGTAACCAGATGAGCCTGGTCCAGCTGGATGCAAAATCCATTAAGCGCTTACCTTCCATAACAGGTGAAAAAGATATTCTGAAAAGTATTACCATGATCCCGGGCATTAAATCCGTCGGGGAATTCGGTACCGGCATAAACGTTAGAGGAGGTGGAGAGGATCAGAATTTGTTCCTCCTTGAAGGAGCTCCTGTATACAATACTTCCCATGTCATGGGATTATTATCGGTAGTTAATCCCGACCTGGTGACCAATGTTACACTGCATAAAGGCCATATATCAGCTGAATACGGAGAAAGGGTATCTTCCGTTATGGACATAGAATTAAAGGAATTTAACCTTGAAAAGAAAATGGTCGGTACGGGAGGCATTGGTATTTATAACAGCCGTTTGACGCTTAAAGGAAGTTTATTAAATCAAAAACTGACCTATAAAGTAGGAGGAAGGACCAGCTATTCCGATTACCTGTTAACAAGGATCCAGGATTATTATCTGATGAACAGTTCTGCCAGATTTCACGATCTGAATGCGTTGTTCGATCTAAACCTGAAGAAAGATCATATAACTGTAAGCGGATACTATAGTTATGATTACTTTAAGTATGCATCCCTGTATAAATTTGATTATGGAAATCAGATTGTCTCGGTTAGCTGGACACACCGGTTTTCAGGTCCTTTTTCTTCGAATCTTGTCCTTGCCCGTAGCAAATACAATATTGAACGTTCCGATTTTACCGATAGTTTATCTCTTTATACGGTAAACAGCGATCTAAGATCGGAATCGGCGAAACTCAGGTTTACACTGGCTGCTATTACCAATAACCGGATAGACTTTGGTTTGCAGGCAATTAATTATAAGATTCAACCCGGAGAACAAAAATTAATTGACAGCCCTGAACCGAATGATCTTGTTCTTGATCCGGAAAACGGACTTGAACTGGCTGCATTTGTGAACGATCAATGGGTTATTTCAAAAAAAATATCCCTTCAGCTTGGCCTGCGTTATTCACAATTCATAAATTACGGTCCCGGTAAAGTCTATTCTTATGATTCCGGTCAGTCAGTCAGTCCGGAAAATATTACCGACAGCACCGGCTATGGTTCCGGAGACATCATCAAAATCTATTATGCTCTCGATCCGAGGTTTTTAATTAAGTACCAGATCGCTTCGGATAAAGCAATTAAATTCAGTTACAATTCAAACGTTCAGTATATCTTCAGGGTTTCCTATTCATCCATTTCCTCTCCGGAAGATGTCTGGAAGATGTCAGATACTTATGTAAAGCCTATGCGTGTCAATCAGGTTACCATCGGATACTTTCAGAATTTCCTTAATAATCAGGTTGAAGGCTCCGTTGAGCTTTATTATAAGGATGTTCAAAATATCCTTGACTTTAAAAACGGGGCGTCG
>JASFVU010000328.1:0-4354 GCA_050049665.1 Bacteroidales bacterium
GTGTAATGCTGGGACAGGATGAACTAACATACAATTTCAGCGGCTTTGCCGACACCTATCATGCCGTGCGCAGCAAAGAGCCTTACGATTTTATGAGCTCACGCAGCCGCCTGCGTACGGAGTTTGAAGTATCCAGAGGAAGATCGTTCCTGTTTGCATCGCTTAATTCGGTTTATAACAGCCTGTTGACCGAAGAAACAGGGATTGAGCTTCGCGAGGCTTATCTGCAATATACCACTAACCATTGGGATTTTAAAGCCGGACGGCAGATCGTAATTTGGGGTGTAGCAGATGGATTGCGAATTACCGATATTGTTTCACCAATGGATATGTCCGAATTCCTTGCCCGTGAATACGATGATATCCGCATTCCTGTAAATGCATTTAAACTGAAATGCTTTAACTCAAAAGTATCCGCAGAAGCAATTTTCATTCCTGTTTCATCTTTTTTCATAATATCTACTTCAGGCAATAATCCCTGGTCGATTCTTCCAACTGCCGAAGGACTGTATTACGAAGCCGATTTGGAAGACTATCCTGAAAAGACACTGGATAACAGTGAGGTTGGCGCCCGGATGTCTTTTTACTTACCGGGCATTGATTTTAGCATATCCGCTTTGCATACATGGAATAAGATGCCTGTATTGGGTTATGAGTATTCTTCAAACAACGATACTGCATTTGTTTACGGGCAATACGACAGGATGGATATGCTCGGGGCAGACCTGTCGGTTCCATTCGGAGAATTTGTTTTTCGCGGCGAAGTAGCTGAATACTTTGGAGAGTTGCAGGAAACCATTGTTGCCACTGAAAATATTAAACGCAATACAACCAATTTCCTAGTCGGGATAGACTGGTACCCGGGAGGTGACTGGACGGTTACCGCACAATACTCACATAAGTTAATCCCCGGCCATGTCGATGTGCTGGCAAATAAGGCAAATACAGCTTTTACAACCCTCGGTATTACAAAGAAAGTGATCCGGAGTACCTTAAATTTATCAACCTTCACCTATTTCGATATTGCCAACCGGGGATTGTTCAACCGGACCAGTGCCGATTACTCATTAACCGACCAGATCCGCCTGATGGCCGGATACGATTGGTTTCACGGCGATAAAGGGATGTTTAGTCTGTACGGGGATAATTCGGAATTTTGGATAAAAGCAAAGTTTGGCTTTTAACCTGCTTTCGGCACCTGTTACATTTTCTTTTACAGGATCCGGCTAGTCAGGTTGATCATGTTTTAACGCCTTGAATACACTATTCTTATAAGTTGAGCCGATAGGAAATTCTTTTCCGCTGACCACGATCGAATTGGCCGAAAAACTATCGATGTGTTTCAGGGCTACAATATAAGACCGGTGTATCCGGATAAATTCGGTATCCGGCAACAGATTTTGGATGGATGCAATGGTACACCGGGCGGTTATTTTGCGGGTAGCTGTATGAATACGCAAATAGTCGCCGTTACATTCGATAAACAGAATTTCCGGGCATGCTATGCGGTGAATTTTATTTTTATCACGAACATGTACAAAACCTGAATTGCTGGTACTTTGCGGAATATAAGCAACATCCGGTGTATTCGATGTTGTTTGGTTATACTTGTCGATAGCTACTATAAAACGTTCAAAAGAGATCGGTTTCAGCAGGTAATCCAGCACATTGAGTTCAAAACCCTCCAGGGCATATTCACGATAGGCCGTGGTAAATATAATTTTTGGCGGGTGAGGCAGGCCTTTTACCAGTTGTGTTCCTTTTATCTCCGGCATATGGATATCCAGGAACATCAGGTCAACTCGTTTTTTCTTCAGTACATTAAATGCCTCGAATGCATTCTGACAGGTTCCGGCAATCTCCATCGAATCGATCTTGCTGATGTGCGATGCAATTACCTCAATGGCCAGAGGTTCATCATCTACAATAAGGCATTTTGTTTTCATCCGCTTTGGATCTTCTTGTTTGTTTTACAAAGATCTGAACTTACTTTCTGTCAGACCATTGAATAATGAGTTGAACCAGAAATTCAGAGTCCTGTTTCTTCAGAGTCAATTCATGTTGCCCGGGGTAAATAAGTTCCAGCCTGCGCCGGACATTCCTTAACCCTATACCCTCGGTATAACCATTCGCTTTCTTTTTGCCGTTGGGAATATTGTTTGCCAGATCCATTGTCAGGCAGGAATCCCGGATCTGTATCAGGATATTGATCTTTGGTTTTACCGGATCCCTGCTGGCGCCATGTTTAAAGCTGTTTTCAACAAAAGGCAATAAGATAAGCGGCGCTATTTTTTTATTTGAACTGTTTCCTTCAATCCGGAAATTCAGATCCAGCCGGTCGTTGTACCGGATCTTTTCCAGTTCAATGTATCCTTTTATTATATCCAGTTCTTTATCAAGCTGAACTTCAGCTTCATTGCTTTGATAAAGCATATAGTCCAGCAATTCGGAAAGTCTCAGAACGATGTGGGAAGAAGTTCCGGACCGTTTCAGGGTGAGAGCGTATAAATTGTTGAGCGTGTTGAATAAAAAATGAGGATGGATCTGTGCTTTCAGGAATTTCAGTTCGGCTTCCAGCTTCTCTTTTTCAAGCTCTTTCTTGTACTGCTGATCGAGATACCACCATTTAAATAACTTTACAAAGGCAGCAGAAAGCGGAATGGAGTAATTGGAGATCATGCTGTTGAATATTTTATGGGGGTAAAACAACGGGTACTGCCTGTAATTTGTGTATCCGTCAATACTGCAAAAAAAATACATCGTGAACCAGATTCCTATACCCAGAAAAAGTGCATGGACAAAGACAGTCAGAAAGAATAACAAATATTTTCTTTTGAGCAGGAACTTTGGTATCAGGAAATATATCATACTGTACACGGCAATTATCCTGACGGGCAATAATAAAAAGTTGATCCATGCTTCTTCTCTGTAGTAATTTCCCCAATAGCCCCCGTAGATAAGAATGTATGTCAGATAACAGACTATCCAGAATAATATATGCCACATTATCCGGTACCGGAACAAAATGGAAGTTTTTTCGTGTGTCATCGAACCCGGAATTTAGTTCAAACTTAGAAGTTTACCTGTAGTTTACCAATTTCTATCGATGAATTTGAGTTTTGAAAGGCTGAATACGTGTTCTGCCCGGTTGAATCTTATTTATTCCTGTGAACAAATATACAATCCTGATCAAAGATCAATTCATCGCATTAAGTTATTAAAAATCAACATATTGTATACATTTGAACAAAACCAAACTGTATATTAAATGAAAAATTTGTTCTATGTTCTTGTTTTTTTAATTCATATCTCAGCCAGGTGTCAGTTTAATCTTTCAGACTACAATGTTTCAGTTACTAAGATCAATGAAGATATTACCGTAGATGGTGTTCTGAATGAACCGGTATGGCTTACTATGGAAGAAATTACAGATTTCTGGCAGCATTATCCTGTGGACACGGTTCAGGCTGTTATGCAAACGATTGTAAAGGTAGCTTATGATGATGAGAACATATATATCGGAGCTTTGTGCAAGGAAAAAGAGAACACACGTCCGGTTATTCAGAATCTTATCCGGGATGACAACGGGAATTTTTGGAACAGCGACGGGTTCTCGGTGATCATTGATCCGTTAAATACGAATAAGGTAGGTTATTATTTTGCTTTGAATGTAGCCGGAGCCAGGCAGGATGCATTTGTATCACAACAGGGTTTTCAACCCAATCTGGATATGTTCTGGGACAACTACTGGTCAGGTGACGCAAGTTATTCGGAAGGAGGATATTATTATGAACTGGCCATTCCTTTCAGCTCGATAAAATTCAATCAGGAAACAACCACATGGGGATTTAATTTTATACGGAATGACATGAAGCGAAATGTATTCGATCTGTGGACTAAATTTCCTTCTACCTATGACGGATTGGATTTTACTTTTAACGGACAGGTTACCTTTGAGGATGGTCTGCCACCCATATCGAACCGGAGATTTGAATTAAAACCTTCGGTTTCAGGAAAAGCAGATCGCAATGCCGGGGAAAATAAACCTGCCCGGTATAGTGTCAATGCGGGTATTGATGCAAAGTATGCAGTAAATGAAAATGTTAATCTGGATATTGCTCTTTTTCCTGATTTCTCAACTGTTGAGGTAGACCAGCAATACATTGATTTTTACCGTTTTGAATACAAAGATCCGGAACAGCGTGATTTCTTTCTGGAGAACAACGATCTGTTTTCCTCGCCGGGCAGCGATGAAGACTGGTCTATTGTTCCTGCCGATGCCTACCGGATAAAGCCTTTTTACACAAGGCGTATAGGTATAAAGGATTTGGAGCATACACCTATTGTATACGGA
>JASFVU010000330.1:0-4342 GCA_050049665.1 Bacteroidales bacterium
TACCATTGAAAAGAACGACGAACTCAGCAGGTACCATACGGAATATTTTGAAAGATCGGGATTCGCAGACCGGATCCTGTCCCTGACCGGGAATGCTCTTGAGATCATTCCGTCGCTTGATCATCAGTTTGACCTGGTATTCATTGATGCCGACAAAAGTGAATACGTCAATTATTATCAATTGTGCCTGAACAAAACCGTACCGGGAGGTTTCATCATTGCTGACAATGTCTTATGGGACGGAAAAGTACTGGAAGGGTCAAAATACAATGACAAGGAAACCCGGGGAATTGTCGAATTCAATGAATTTGTAGCGAACGATACCCGGGTTGAGAATGTCATTATTCCGTTCCGTGACGGCATCAGTATTATCAGAAAAATATGAACCGATTAAACAATCTCTCTGATTTCCCTGTTTAAGTATTGGAAAAGAACAGAAACTATTAAATTTAAGACGTCAAAAGTATTCACCCCCCATGGCTAATTATTCGATACGTGATCTTGAGCGCCTCACAGGCATAAAAGCTCATACAATACGTATTTGGGAGAAACGATACGGACTGATCGACCCTGAACGGACGTCAACGAACATTCGTGCTTACTGCGATTCGGACCTGAAGAAATTGCTGAACATTTCTATTCTGAACAAAAATGGCTTCAAGATCTCGAAAATAGCGCAACTGTCGACCAATGAGATCGCAGACAACATCAATAAACTCACCGAACATTCTTCCGATTCGGAAAGTCTTATCGAAAACCTGACCATTACCATGATCGACCTGAACGAAAGCAGGTTCGAAAAGATCTTGTCAAGAGCGATCATTCAACTGGGATTTGAAGATACCGTGATCAGGATACTCAATCCCTTTCTTATCCGGATAGGGATCATGTGGCAAACCGGCTCGATCAATCCCGCCCAGGAACATTTTGTATCCTACCTCATCAGGCAGAAAATGCTTGTGGCCATTGACAGCCAAATCACCGACAACCACCCCGGGGCAAAAACATTCGTGCTTTTCCTTCCCGAAGGTGAAATGCATGAGATGAGCCTGCTTTTTGCCAGTTACCTGATCAGAAAAAGGGGCCATAAAGTCATATACCTCGGACAAAGTATCCCGTTAAACGATCTCATAGAAATAGGGAAAAAATGTCAGCCCGACTATTTTCTTGCTTCGTTTATCACAACCATGGCCGACTGCGATGTATTCAATTACCTGATCAACCTGTCCGGTAAATTTCCCGGAAAGACCATTTACGTAACCGGGAATCAGGCATTGGGCCTGAAAGACGATTTACCTGCCATTACCAGATTCATCGGTTCTCCCCCGGAGCTGATCTCTACCCTGGAACCGCTGGTCTGAGCGCGTAGGGAAATACCGGTTCCGTGCACGTAGCAACCTGCTGCGAAGGATGGATGTTTTTATGTTTGATCGTGTAATCGTGAGATTGATTAATTGATTAACTGGTGAACTGAATTAAATGAAATATACGATCGGCTTATCCGGATTTTCATTTCAGTACGATTTCAGTTAGTCTGTATATGTTTTCCCATCCTTAACAATAAATGCTAAAACGGATGAGTACAGAGATTATAAAATTCCATTGATTTTTATCTATCCTTAAGTCTTTTCAATTCAATATTTTTTCAATTAGCAGCCGTCTGGGAAAAATAGCGTAGCAATTGAAGTAAGACTTTTGGGTGTGTATGCATTGCGGAGGAATTTTGTCTGAGCGACGACGAAGGAGGAGTGAGTTTAATTCCGCAGGGAGAAAGGCTTACGATAGAATTCAAGCTATTTTTCCTGAACGGAGACCTTTTTTGTTTCCTTTTTTATGTGGATGATAAAAAAGGAAATCGAACTGTTAGGGAACAGTTCGAAAGAGTAGCATGTGTGATGGGAAAAAATTCAATATCGAATATTCAATGACGAATATCCAATGTTGAAGTGAATCCCGGGTGATACGGATTCGCCGGACAGGGTCATTAGCAATTGGCTTATTGGCAAACGTCATCACGAAGGAGGAGGAACGACGACTGCAGTGATCCGGCCGGTGATTTTACCAAAAATGGTGCTGGATGCTGGCTTTGCCATTCGAAGCCCCGAGGTCTCGGGGCGAAGTATGGGTACTTGGCTGACTGACTGGTTGTCCGGAAATTAAAAAATCCTGAACCGTATTTTTTAGGTTACGATATATCATGACCCTACATAATTTTTTTATGAAGCACCCCGTAGGGTGCAATATTGGTAGCAGAAAGACAGTTTCTGAAAAAGCGTTTCATCTGACTCCATTATTCAGGCCAATAACATTGTATGAAACGTAATAACACCTGCATGCGATAAAAATGATCTTTGTTTGAGGTTTTTGAATACATATCCCCAAAACGATCCCCCGGTAAAGATATAAATCCCGGAAATATATTGAACATATCATCCTGTTTTTACTGTTTAATCATTGAAAATGTTAATTAAACATTAAATGTTGAACTGGCTGTTATTTGTAATTTATTTAGAATAATTCTATATAATTGGTTTTCATGCATTATTATAGGCTTTTTTCAGGAATCATCTTATTTAAAATAATGCTGTAAAAGGCTGTGTGCAAAGGTTTTGGGTTTTGATATATGTTTAACTTTTATATAATTTTGTTAAACATTTTAATGTACAATCAATCAAAAAGCTAAGAACTATGACAGCAATTGAATTCAACTACCAGCTAACAAATCTTTCAGGAAATCTTGAAAGGTTCGCAATGAGTCTGACTTCAAACATTGAAGACGCAAAAGATCTGCTGCAGGAAACGTTTGCAAAAGCGATAGCTTACCGTGATAAATTCGAGGACAATACCAATCTGAAAGCATGGACTTTCACGATCATGAAAAATACATTCATCAACAACTACAGACGAAACGTAAAAGCCAATACGACTTTTGATAATACCGACGACCTGTATTATCTGAATCTGAATAAAGAATCATCCATAGAATCTCCCGATTCCGAATTTTCGGTTAAGGAGATCAATCAGAAAATTGATGAATTGAGCGATGAATTCAGGGAACCATTTGTCATGCATACCCAGGGATACAAATACAAGGAAATTGCGGAAAAGCTGAACCTGAAAATAGGAACAGTCAAAAGCCGGATATTCTTCACAAGGAAAAAACTAATGGAGAAACTGAAAGATTACAACCTGAATTAACTCACATTATTCATTGCTTAATATTTATCTCAAGTGATCAGTAATAACAAAAAAACAAAACCGGAGAGATCATCCGATACCGAAAATGTTAATGAGTTCCTGAGGATACTTGGTGACGACCATGCTGCCACAGGGAAAAACACGCCTCTCCGGGAAGATGCATTTGTCCAGGATAAAGAATCCAGGATCAAAAAAATAGAATGGCATTTCCGGGAGATCATGGATGCCCTGGGATTGGACCTGTCGGACGACAGTTTGAAAAATACACCTCAGCGTGTGGCTAACATGTATGTGAATGAGATCTTCCATGGTCTTGACCCAAAGAACAAGCCGGAAATAACCTTGTTCGATAATAAATTCGAATACGACCAGATGCTGGTAGAGAAGAATATTACGCTTCAATCGTATTGCGAACATCATTTTGTTCCTATCCTTGGCAAAGCCCATGTGGCGTACTTTTCAAACAAGCATGTCATAGGCTTGTCCAAGATCAACCGCATTGTGGATCATTTTGCCCGCAGGCCCCAGGTCCAGGAACGGCTGACAGAACAAATCGCAGAAGAATTAATGCGGGTCCTGAAAACCGAAGATGTTGCCGTCCTGCTGGAAGCAGAACATATGTGTGTGGTCATGCGTGGCATAAAAGATCAGGACAGCTCAACCACAACCGGCAGTTTCCATGGAAAGTTCCTGGATAAAGACATTAAAAATGAATTTCTTGCACACATATACAGACATAGTAAATAAGTAGTTGATTGGGTTGTTAATTTAAAAGGGCTACAAATCTGCAGCCCTTTTATTTTTCCGGACCCTATATTATCAGATCTGGTCTGGCAGATGAGAGATCTTCGTGATCTTAACAGGGCAATCCCTGTTTCAATTGCTTTTTGTCATCCTTTCCGTATCATTATTATTTATATTTTTGCACCAGCAATCAGGATGAATCCATGAATAAAGCATTAAGGTACGGACTGAGAGGTGTATCCACCCAGAAAGAAGATGTACACAAAGCGATAAAAGAATTTGACAAAGGCCTTTTCCCAAATGCATTTTGCAAGGTCTTACCCGACTTTTTAACGGGAAACCCTGATTATTGTACGGTTATGCATGCCGACGGGGCCGGTTCCAAATCTTCGCTGGCTTA
>JASFVU010000329.1:0-4342 GCA_050049665.1 Bacteroidales bacterium
AAATTCCCGTACTTATTATTAACCCCAAATTTTGATGAGCCATCTCTTCTGAAGGTAGCAGTTACCAGGTATTTCTCCATTAGATTGTAATTCACCCGGCCAAAAAAGGATTGAAGCTCATTCTTTTCACCGTATGCCGAAGGAGCTGATAATGCAGTATTCGAAGGATCTTCAAGGTTATAGGTATACAATATCTCATCTGTTGAATATCCCTCGGTGGTTAAATTGTAACCCCTGATAAGGAAATTCTGGTAAGAAAAACCGGCCAGTAATGATACATTATGGATCTGGGCAAACGTATTTGAATACTGCAAGGTATTCTCAATAATAAAACTGGAAAGTTCCCTGTTATTGATATCTGCCTGACCTCCCTGGAGAGCCAGGTATTCTAATTGCTGACTCTGGTTTACCCGTCTGACCGCCACGGTATTATCCAAACCCATATTTGTTTTGAATATGAGCCCTTCAATGATCTCAAAAGAACCCTGAAGATTTCCCAGTATCCTGTTCTCTTCGGTTTCATCGTCGATCAGGTCGATCATTGCACGGGGATTTCTTTTGGTGGTACCCGGCTGAAAATAGTATCCTGTATCGTTATACACCGGCATGGTCGGATTTGCCATCAATGCATTTAATAACAAATCACCCTCATAGCCTGTACGACCACCGATAGGAGGCCTTTGAAACTTTTGCTTACTCGCAGTTAAATTAGCTGTCAGGATTAATTTATCATTAATTGCCTTCTGTGTAATATTCACCCTTCCGGAATATCTTTCTGCGCTGGATTTATCAACAATTCCCTGCTGATCCAGATAGCCAAACGAAACACGGTATTGAGTTTTGGAAGTTCCTCCGCTTAATGCGAGATTATGACTATGGGAATAAGCCGTTCTGAATACTTCATCCTGCCAGTCCGTATCGGCCCCGTAATGACCTTCTGTCAAGCCCAGCGAATCTTCTCTGAATCTCTGATATTCTTCTGCCGATAAAACATCGATCTTCTTAGGAAGGCTTGACATGCTTACCCAACCGGAATAACTGATCTGGGCCTGTCCTTCTTTGCCCTTTTTGGTTGTGATGATTACGACACCATTTGCCCCTCTTGCTCCATAAATGGCTGCGGCTGATGCATCTTTCAGTACATCAATAGATTCAATATCATCCGGGTTTATAAAACCAAGAGGATTTGTAGGGCTTGAGGCAGTATTAATACCATTCCCAATGGCTCCGTCAGGTGAAGTGTTCTGAATATCCAGAGGCACTCCATCCACAACATAAAGAGGCATGGTATTCGACCGGATCGAATTCGCACCCCTGATCTGTACCGTAACACCCGATCCGGGCTCACCACTGTTGGAAGTTATTTGCACACCGGCTATCCGGCCCTGCATTAATTCTTCCGGTGTCGTTACAGATCCCTGGTTGAAATCGTCTTCTTTTAAAGAAGCCATTGAACCTGTCAGGTCACTCTTTTTTGTGACGCCGTAACCGGTCACTACGATCTCATCCAGTTCCATCAAATCTTCAGTCAGCACTACACTGATTTCCGACTGATTCCCGATAAGGACATTCTGTGATGCATATCCGATAAAGGAAAATACAAGCACATCCTCATCCGTTGCCATCAAAGTATAGTTCCCGTCAAAGTCTGTTATGGCCCCGCGGGTAGTTCCTTTAATAACTATATTTACGCCGGGAAGAGGTTCCCCGTCGGCATCGGTAACCGCCCCGGTTATCTCTCTCTCCTGCGCAAATACAGCGAGTTGAATAAAGCAAAACAGCAATAAAGCCGCTATTTTGCCGAAACCGTTTTTTTTCATATCTGATAGATTTTAGTTGTTAATAATTGTTTGCTTGTGGTATATGATTTGTATAGTAATTCACCTGTGGCCGAATAATTTCACTTTCCCCCCTGAGGTTGTAACTTTTCCCGTAAAGAAGCAATGGCACCTCTTTTCCTGACAGGTTAGTGATCTTTACCTCATTCTCAGTCACGTAAATATCAAGAAGACTCTTTCTGAAATTTATCTTAAAGGAATATGATCTCCATTTCCCCGGGATCATGGGGTTGAGTGCCAGTTTGCCATCGATGATCCTTTTCCCTCCGAATCCTTCCACTACCGACATCCAGGTGCCCGCCATACTGGTAATATGTAATCCCTCGCACACTTCATTATTGTAATCATCCAGGTCCAGACGGGATGTACGGAGGTACAGGTCATAAGCTTTTTCAATGTCGCCGATCCGGGCGGCAAGAATGGAATGCACACAGGGAGATAAGGAAGATTCGTGTACTGTTCTCGATTCATAAAAATCAAAGTTCCTTCTGATCGTATCGGTGTCGTACTTGTCTTCAAAAAGGTATACTCCCTGTAATACATCTGCCTGCTTGATAAAGCAGGAACGCAGAATTCTGTCCCATGACCAGTGCTGATTGACAGGACGCTCTTCCGGATTAAGTTCACCGGCCAGGATCTGCTCCTTATCCAGGTAACCATCCTGCTGTAAGAAGATATTCAGTTCCTCATGCACAGGGAAATACATGTTGCTGATTATTTTTTCCCAGTTTTTTATCTCTTCTGTTTCATTGAAGTTTGTCTTTGCTGTGATTGAATCAAATCTGGTCCTGTCGGCTTGTTTTACAACTCCTATTGCCCCGATGGTGTATGTAAGAGTCCACGAAGCAATGGTATTGGTATACCAGTTGTTGTTTACATTATTTTCATACTCATTCGGACCGGTAACACCCAGAATGACATATTGATTCCTGTGTTGTGAAAAATTCACTCTTTGTTCCCAGAAACGGGAAACAGCTATCAGCACTTCAAGTCCGTAGTCTGTCAGGTAATCCCGATCATTTGTATGCTTTATGTAATTGTATATGGCATAAGCGATAGCCCCGTTCCTGTGTATTTCTTCAAACGTTATTTCCCATTCGTTATGGCACTCCTCTCCGTTCATCGTCACCATCGGGAAAAGAGCAGCTCCATTACGAAAACCGAGCTTTTTGCCATTTTCGATGGCCTTATCCAATTGCTTATACCGGTATAACAAAAGGTTCCTTGAAACCTGCTGAGGTGCCGTACAAAGAAAAAAAGGAATACAATAGGCCTCCGTATCCCAGTAAGTACTTCCTCCGTATTTCTCACCGGTAAATCCTTTTGGCCCGATGTTCAGCCTTTCATCTTCTCCGGTGTACGTCTGATTCAACTGAAAAATATTGAACCTTATCCCCTGCTGTGCTTCATCATCCCCTTCGATGGCAATGTCACTGTGTTCCCATTTTTCTTCCCATTCTTTCATATGGTCGGAAAACATGGTGTCAAATCCCTTTTGTACAATTTCCTCCAGAACCTTTTCCGTATCCTTTTTTAAATTCTGTCCGGAATGATAAAAAGAGGTCAGTACCGCTGCATACTTAATAACAGTGAGTTCCTTATTCCTGGCAAGTGGTTGCTTTAATCTTGTTGCAACCCACTTCTCTTCTTCCAGTGATTCCGGATACGTATACTTCTCTTCTGTATCACTCTTAAAGCACGTATGAATACCCACACAGCAATCAAAATTCGTTTTCCGTGTTCTCGAAGTGATAAATGCTTTTGTGCCATGTGTTTCTTTCCGGATAACATCCCAGAAATATTCATCATAATTGGCATCGGCATTTTTAATACCTGCATCCGTATAAGAGGTTACTGTTATGTCGGCATCAAAATTAAGGGCCTGAAGCGTATAGCAAATTGCAGCCGTTTCGGGATTTGCCATGCTGAGGAACCTGATAACAGTCGCTTTTACCTGCTTCCCCGAGGACAATTCAGCAATAAACTCACGCTGCAGGTAGCCTTTTTTCATGTTAAGCGTACGTTTGAAATCATGCACTTTGCATTTTGCCAGATCAAGACTTTCTTCTCCGATCTCAATATCGATCCCGATCCAGTTTGGGGCATTCAGTACCTTTGCAAAATATTCGGGATATCCGTTTTTCCACCAGCCAACTTTTGTTTTATCGGGATAATATACTCCTGCCAGGTAATTCCCCTGTAAACTGTCTCCCGTATACTGTTCCTCAAAATTTGCCCGTTGACCGAATCTGCCGTTACCAAGGCTGAAAATACTTTCTGAAGCACGGTTATTCTGCGGATCGAATCCTTCTTCAATAATACACCAGGGATCTGTCTTCAGGTATTTATTCATACTTTGGTAAAGAATTTATTGGTTAATGGTTAAGCCATTCTTTCAGTAGCTTCCAGTTCAGGTTGCTAAATCCGGATATGACCAGTTCTGCCTGCTCAAGTATTTCCGGATCACCGATTCCGACGGATATCATACCGGCACGATTAGCTGC
>JASFVU010000331.1:0-4341 GCA_050049665.1 Bacteroidales bacterium
TTGATAAAATCATTCAGGTCACCATCCAGAACTGCCTGGGTGTTTCCGGTTTCAAAGTTTGTCCGAAGGTCCTTTACAAGTTTGTAGGGATGAAGTACATAATTTCTGATCTGTGATCCCCATTCGATCTTTTTCTTTTGTCCTTCGATCTCCGCCTGCTTTTCCATGCGTTTGCGAAGCTCCATCTCATACAAATGTGAACGTAGTATTCGCATAGCATTTTCACGGTTCTTTAGTTGTGATCTTGTCTCCGTATTTTCAACAGCAATACCGGTTGGAATGTGCTTTACACGCACGCCTGTTTCCACCTTATTCACATTCTGGCCACCGGCGCCACCTGACCTGAAAGTATCCCATTCCAGGTCAGCCTGATTGATCTCTATCTCGATGCTGTCATCGATCACCGGAGAAACAAATACAGAAGCAAAGGAAGTATGACGCCTTGCATTGGAATCGAACGGAGAGATCCTTACCAGCCTGTGAACGCCGTTTTCTCCTTTAAGATATCCATAAGCATAATCACCGTCAAATTCAAGCGTCACCGATTTGACACCGGCTTCATCACCTGCCAGGTAACTGATCTCCCTGACTTTATAATTGTTCCGCTCTCCCCAGCGAATATACATCCGCATGAGCATTTCCGCCCAGTCCTGACTTTCCGTACCTCCTGCCCCGGGATTGATCTTTAAAATGGCCCCCATCTGATCTTCCTCTTCCCCGAGCATGTTTTTAAATTCAAGGTCTTCGATCAGAGTAAGTGTTTTTCTGTATTGTGCATCAACTTCTTCCTCACTGGCTTCATCTTCTTCAAAAAAATCAAAGAGCACCTGCAGGTCATCCAGACCGGATTTCACTTCTTTATAAGCATCTGTCCAGAATTTCAATGTTGAGATCTTTTTCAGATGAGCTTCGGCAGACTTGGGATCATTCCAGAAATCAGGTGACTGGGTAACCTTTTCCTGCTCTTCTATTTGTTTGATCTTCTGATCGAAGTCAAAGATGCCTCCTCAGCGCCAGCTCGCGCCCTGCAAGGTCCTTCATTTGTTCCGTAGTAACCATGGATTAAAATTATCTTTTTGTAATGATTATCAAAAATAGTAAACTTCTGCGAATAGAGGGGGTGACACCCAGATGCTTGTTCACGAACAGGTGAAACGACTACAACTCCTTACTCCCGAAAAAACGGTACATCATTTCCGGTTCATAACCACGCTGATTGCCAAAAGCATATAACCTGGCTTTTCGTTTAAAACGATCAGGGATCTTCAGGGATCTGTTTTTTTTGTCCAGCTCGTCTTCAACCATATCCCGGTATGCTTCTTCATCAACGGATGCGATACCTTCTTCGATGATCTGTTCGGGAATATTGTATTTTGACAGGAGGTATCTGATCTTGATCCTGCCCCATTTATTGATCTTTATCTTGTCGTTTGTAAACGCTTTTGCAAACCGGACATCGTCAATGAATTTTTCTTTTTTTAATGTTTCGATGATCCGGTCGGCCTTGGATTCAAGGCCCCATTGAATTAATTTTTGTCTGACCTCAAAGGAAGATCTTTCCGAGCGGCTGCAGAGTTCTGTCAGATTGACCAGGGCTTCTTTTTCTGATTTCCGGGTTTTCATTTTTTTGCTGTCAGGTAGCGGTTTTTATTTTGCAGGTCCTTTGATATCGTCACCTTCCGGAACCCTGATCGTTCGAATAATTCTCCTGTTTCTTTTCCGAGGTATTCGTTGATTTCCAAGTAGATATCTCCGCCCGGAACCAGGTACTTTCCGGAAAATTCTGCAATTGCCCGGTAAAATATGAGGGGATCGGCGTCTTCGACGAAAAGTGCTCCGTGAGGTTCAAAATCAAGTACATTGCTATGCATGAATTGTTTCTCCGATTTTCTTACATAAGGAGGGTTTGAAACAATACAATCGTATTTGTCATAGTTTCGTGAAGGATGTAACAGATCGTCACAGATAAACTCTATATCACAACCGTTCATGGCCGCATTTTCTTTAGCCGCATCCAGTGCCTCCCGTGAACTGTCTGTGACTGAAACGATCGCTTCAGGCAAGTTACGGGAAAGTGCGATGGCAATGCATCCGCTTCCGGTACAAAGGTCGATGATCTTTAAAGCTTCGTTTTTTTTTGTATCCTTCAGAACCATATCGACAAGCAATTCCGTTTCCTGCCGCGGGATAAGGACCCTTTTATCTACCCTGACAGGGATCCCGTAAAATTCTGCATAACCGGTAATGTATTGTATCGGCTCGCCTTTTTTCAGCCTTGACAGAACTTGCTGCATTTTTTTTTCCGCTTCAGGCTGAATATTTTTGTACAAATTCTGATGGATCACTGATTTGCTGTATTTTAGTATAAATTCGGCACTGATGTCGAAAAGGCTTTCTGCTTCTTTCGCCGGGTAAAGAAGGGTTAACGATTTGGTAAAGCGTGATTTAAGTTCGGACAGAAGCATAAAAACAAATTTTCTTATTCAAAAATACATGATTGAAAAGAAATCCTTGCAGGAACATGAATTTTTCATGAAACGTTGCCTGGAACTTGCATCGGCAGGGTTGGGGTACGTTGCTCCGAACCCCCTGGTAGGGGCTGTGGTGGTTTGTGATAACAAGATCATAGGGGAAGGATTTCACCGTAAATACGGAGGGGACCATGCAGAGGTAAACGCGGTACGGGCTGTAAAAAAACAGGTATTGCTGGCAAAGAGTACGCTTTATGTAAATCTCGAACCTTGTGCCCATATGGGGAAGACGCCTCCCTGTACCGATCTGATCCTGGAAAAAGGAATACCACGGGTTGTCATTGGCACCACCGATCCTAACGCACTGGTATCCGGCAGGGGAATTGAAAAATTGAAACGGGCCGGAGTGGATGTCATTCAGAATGTACTTCCCGGGGAATGCAGAGAGCTCAACAAAAGGTTCTTTACATTTCATGAAAAGAAAAGGCCCTTTATCATACTGAAGTGGGCTCAGACTTCCGACGGGTTTATGGACCTGGCAAGGAAACCGGGAGAACCTGTCGGGGTGAACTGGATCTCAAATCCGCTGTCAAGGAAGTTAGTACATAAATGGCGGGCCGAGGAACAGGCGATCATGGCAGGCACAGACACAATTCTTTTTGATGATCCCGAACTGACCCTCAGACTGTGGAGGGGAAATCCTCCTTTGAGAATTGTCATTGACAGAAAGCTGCGAATACCAAAATCTGCAAAGGTATTGAACGGTTCAGTCAGGACTTTGTTATATAACGAAAAACAAAGTAAAACAGCCGGGAATACGGAATTCGTTAAAGTGGAAACCAACGGGAACATATTCGGAATGATCTTTCGGGATCTGTATGATCGGGAGATCCTTTCCGTCATTGTTGAAGGGGGGAAAAAGGTACTGGAATACCTGATTGAAAACGAACTCTGGGATGAAGCACGGGTATTTGTAGGGGAAAAAACCTTTGAAAATGGATTAAAGGCCCCTGCAATGGTTATTAAACCGGCAAATTCCGTGGAAATACTGACTGACAAACTTCTTTTTTACAGAAAAACGTAAAATTGCAGGATGGAGATAAAAGATTTTTTGTTTTTCCGGCCTGTTAAAACCCGGGACGAAGGAAGCTCTGTCCCTTTGTTGATAAGGTTTTCTGAATAGGATCTTATAAAATGGTATTTTAGTCTTTTTTTCATCAGAAGAATTATTGCGTTAAACGGAACTAAAATCATGATGTGCCGTATAAATCTATATATTTAAACTTCTGAAAATGAATACAGTATATTTTCAGAAGGAAATATGTTTTTCTTGTTTAGCAAAAAGCCCGTTGTTAAAAAGGGGTTTTATGCATTAAATTGTTGCAGGGAAAGGGTTGCAAGATTGTGATAAATACCCTTCTACCAAAGGTTTCATGAGAAAAGACAACCAACATATCCTCATACCCGCCGCCAGGAGATCTGTCCTGTTACTTGTGTTTTTGCTATGGTTGTTTGCAGGGACCGGTGCTCAGACTACGATTTGGTTAGAAGATTTTACCGGACTACCCTATGATAGAACTTTTGGCGATCCGCCCACTGAGTGGTCCATAGATGTCAGTGGTGGCGATCCGAATGTATTTTCAGTGCAGTCCGAGGCATTTTTTTGTCAGGCAAATTCTAATTCAGGAACAGAAGAATTGATCTGGATATCGGAAACTATCGATATTACCGGGAACAACAACGTTCATATAGACATTGATATAACGCCATCCTTCTCGGGATTGGAAGGAAATGATTATGTCAGGATCACGTATAATCTGGATGGTTCCGGAGAAACGCAGTTTTTTCAGGAGTTTGGCAATTTTGGTTC
>JASFVU010000333.1:0-4301 GCA_050049665.1 Bacteroidales bacterium
AGATCTTTGTATAGTCATAGAAGATGAATTCGAAATAACTTTACTTCGTTCCGGACAAAAGTAGTTATAATACTTGTTGGAATGAGCTTTTCATTCAAATTCATTCCGAAAAGGATATTTCAAAAGAGCAATTATTATTGCCTCTTTTTGGATCTGTTTTTGAATGTGATTACCCTTTTTTTCAATGCGATGAACAGGTTTAGCAGATCTTTTCCCTGACTGATAAAAGTATCAAGGATAAATAATGCAGATAGGATAGCAGTAATTGTCTTGTTACCAAACCAGATGGAGAAAATAAAACCGCCGGTGAGGATTACCTTTGGTACCCAGAATCTGAATATCTGTTTTGGCCTGAACTTCAGGATCCGGTAATGTCCGAAATACAGACTTACCGGTGTTTGCACAAATATGAAGGCAATGGCATATCCCCTGACAATGTGCAATGCGGAAAAAAAAGCTCCTGCCACGATGCCGGAAACCAGTATCAACTGCATTGGAATTCCCAGGCTCAGCAATGCTTTCTCCCTGTTTTCAACTACATAAAGGTCCATTACCGCGATCAGCAAAGTCTGAAGAGGTATGATGGCCCCGATATAAGGCATGTATTCGGCCACGCCGATCCAGTCTTGTCCCCAGAGGATCAGTGCAATGGGTTTGGCCAGCAGCATGAGTGGAACGGCAATGAAGATATTGAACACGTTAAGCATGCCCAATATATCAAGAAAGTGTTGCCTGTATTCTTCCCCTTTTGACTTAATGTCTACCAGGCTGGGGAACAGGACCGGCCCTATGGTGGAATTGATGAGTCGCCGGGCCATGTAAAGAAATTTGTATGCCCGGTCATACAGCCCGAGATTTGCTTCACCGTAAAACTTTCCGATAGCAAAATTGTCTGCGTTGCGGGCAAAATAATTGATGACATTGAATATGGAAACACTCTCAAGCAGGCTCCTGGTCTTTTTAATTCCAAGTCTGGTCAGTTTCCAGCCATAAAAATGAACGCCGAATTTTAGTTTCCGTTCTAAAAAGAAATGGCGAAATATTGGTTTTACTATCAATGGTAAAATCAATGACCAGTAAGAGAATCCCAAAACAGCCAATATGATCATCAATGTGATCGTGAAAACAACAGCAATGAAATTCAGAAAACCGATAAACCGAAATTCCAGTTTTTTTCTCAATATGGCTAAAGGCACAATGTTTATCGAATTGGTCAGAAACTGTGTTGAAATAACGATGGTCGGCCAGAATAATGCTGGTTTTTCATATATCAGAGTAATCGGATAGGCAAGAAGACAAAGGATTAAGCATAAAAAAACTCCTACCCAGATGGTCAGGTTGAAGACAATTTTATGGTATTTTAATCCGTAATCGCTCCGGATCACGGCAAAGGACAATCCGGTATCGGCAAACATCAGCACAAATCCGCTGAACACGCTGATCAGAGCAACAAACCCATATTCCGAAGGCCCTAGGAACCGGGATAGGATAATGGTCGATACAAGGGTATCAAAAAACCATGACAGGTAACTGTATCCCCCGTAGGCTGATGCATTTTTTAAAAATGTTTTTTTGAACCCCATAATTAGTCCGGTTTAATTGAAGACATTATGAAAAGAATTGAACAAATATTAATATAAACTTCTACTTACCTGATATTTTTCTTATCAGACGCCTTAAATATTTTGAAAACAGATTCCTGGTTATAATCCCAGAAATATATTCGTGCCATTTAAATTTTCTGACAATGTATTGTTTGTGCCAGTTAATACTTTTAAAATCAAGTGTTATTGCTTTGTAAAAAAGAAAGTAGGCATAATCCAACCGGCATGATCTGTATAACCTGTTAAGTTTATTATCGTTATCCTTATACTCCCAAAGCACCTTCTCATTCAATTGCAATAATGTATTGTAACGAAATACAGTGGTTGTTGTATCTGCCGCTGCATGTCTCCGGGTGTAGCTTAATACCTGGAATACAAAACCGACATCCGAGATATTCATTACTTCATATTCCAGTTCTGTGTCTTCGTGATAGGTGGTATCATCAAAGACCTTCGGGAATCTTGGCAATTTTTTCAGGTGATCAACTGAGAACGTCACAGTGGTGTTTGATCCGGAGATGTCCAGTGTACGTGTTAACTGTCTGTAAAGAATGTCTTTCCCATTATACACATTGCCATCCCAGATATTCAGGCCATCCATGTCCACCCGGGTATCATTCAGCCGGAAGGAAGAACTGATCCCGATCGAAGGATGTTTCTCCATGAGGTCAACGGTTTTTTCAATACATTCAGGGAAAAGCCAGTCATCAGCTCCCATAACTTTAAGGTATTTTGAGTTGTCGCTGATCTTACTGCAGCCTTCGTTCCAGTTAAGGGTCATCCTGAGAAATTTTTTGTTGGTAAATACTTTAAACCTCTTGTCTTTTGCAGCATATTTATTGGCTATTTCCAGTGTATTGTCTTTGCTCAGATTATTATTTATTATACATTCCCAGTTCCGGTAAGTCTGATCCTGAACACTTTCAAGGCACAGATCCAGGTATTTATCTCCATTGTATACAGGAATGACAATACTGACAAGAGGCTGGGTTGATGAATCGGTTGTTTTGTTCATATTATCGCTGTATAAGGTTCCTATCGATCATATACGAAATTGCCCGGATGAATCAATTATATTTTCTATATACAGGTTGAACGGATCTGCCTTTTAAGTATTTATCAATGCCTTCATTAAGAGCTTTTTTATAGACAAGCAAAGCCTCAGATACTTTTTCAATGGTATAATCAATATCCTGATCACTATGTGAATAGGAAATAATAGTGGATGGCATTAATAGTCCGCGTTTCATGGTTTCCTGTATGAACAGGGTTCTGAATGGCTGAGACGGTTGTTTGTTTTCGTCTCTTGTAGTATATACCGAACAACAGTCGGGCCCAATAACGGAAACATGGTCGGTTAAATTAAGCTCAGCGGAAATTTTGTTTATTCCATCTTTTATTTTTTTGCCCTGTTCATAAAGTCTTTCAATGACTTTGTTTTCCTTATAGTATTTCATGGTTGCAATCGTGGCAGCCAATGCATGATTTTCCGCCCCATGCGTGGTTGACATAAGAAAAACCCTTTCCTTTTTATGGTGAAGACCACCTAACTCCATAATTTCTCTTTTTCCTGCCAGGGCTGAAATGGCAAAGCCGTTTCCAAGCGCTTTTCCAAAAGAACAAAGATCAGGTACTATATTATATTTTTTCTGAGCTCCGCCCAGATGCCAGCGAAATCCGGTGATCATTTCATCGAGAATAAAGACAGTTCCGTTTTTATGACAGATCTCCTTCAATTCATGCAGGAAATTATCTTTTGGGGCATCATATTTTTCGGCTTCCAGTATCACACAGGCAATTTTATCCGGGTATTCATCGAACATGTTCCGTACACTTTCAAGATCATTGTAGTTAAACTTAACCGTAAGCTTTCTGATTGCTTCAGGGATTCCCCCGGCTATAGCTGTAGTACCCATAAACCAGTCATCAACTGAAAAAAAAGGATGATCAGCACATACTGCGATCATATCCCTGCCTGTATAAGATCTCGATAACTTTACGGCTCCCGATGTTGCATCGGAACCGTCTTTACAGAATTTGACCATATCGGCCGTATCAATGATACTCAAAAATTCTTCGGCGCATTCAAGTTCAATTTTAGCAGGCCTGACGAAATTATTTCCCTTTTTCATTTGTTCATAGGCAGCCTGGTAGATGGGGTCAAAAGCATGTCCAAGGGTTACACTACGTAATCCCATACCATACTCTATAAATTCATTACCATCTATGTCCCATACATGACAACCTTTACCACGGTCAATGTAAACCGGCATGTCTTCAGGAAATTGATCATCTCCTTTTGCGTAAGTATGACTCCCCCCTGGGATAATGTCATTGAATTTTTGGTTTATGTCAAGTGAATTTTTAAATTCCATGCTATCTGATTTATTAAACGTTTATACTATTTTTCTAAAAAATGTACTAAAGAAGAATCATTCTTTATGTAATCGATTAATTTATTATAGGCAATTTCAATCCCTTTTTCATTCCAGTGACTGTCTGTACGGTAATATAACAACGTGTCACTATTCTTAAATTCATTGTAGATATTCACATACCGTACACCTCTGTCATCCAGCCCGTTAAATATTTTTGGCAATAGTCCGTTATAGGTGTCGTCATTAATGATATTATGATAGAGTGTATATTTTGCAGGCAAAGGTAAATAAACCAGTTCCATGTTGTAGTATTTCTTTA
>JASFVU010000334.1:0-4296 GCA_050049665.1 Bacteroidales bacterium
TTTGAGTATAATAAAAGTCAGGCAAAATTTCCCTGGCGATCAAGGTACTGAATCTCTCATGGTCTTCATACCCGAGAATGTGTCCGGAATCATGGAATAATGCAGCGGTTTTCAGTAGCAACAACTCTTCATCATTAACTTCCTCCCCCAACCCGATCAATTCAACCTGTGTCACTACGTCAATTGTATGTTTTATATTGTGGTAGTCGAGGTTCGGAGGCAATTCTCTTTCCAGCTTGTTCAGCATCAGCTCCTGGAGATCCGTGAACTGTATGAGACCGAAACGGATACTGAACCTGCGGTTTGGAATAATGGTCTTTTTCTGTAATGAATATTCGGGCCTGATGCCCTTCACATAATACAACAGCATGTCACCTCGATATTTTACAGGCATTTTTGTAAAATATTCGCACTGGAACAAGTCTTTTACCATTTCATAGGTAGACTCGGAAATAAGAATGTTCCCTTTTTCACAAAAAGAACGGATCCGTGTTGCAAGATTGACAGAATCACCTTTCAGATCATAATTGATCTTTCGCCTGCCGCTGATATGGGCAATCACCGGACCTGTATGGATACCGATACGTAAATTCCATATACGGTCATTCTTGTATGTTTTTTGAATGATATTCAGGTAATATTGCATTTCTATGGCTCCCAGAACCACCTGGATCGGATTCGTAATGTTCTTCTGGGGGATACCGCCAACACAGAGCATGCTGTCGCCGAGGCTTTTTAAGTTTTTAATCTCGTATTTATCCACAATGTTCGCTAACTCAAGAAATATCTCATCAAGATTATCCACCAGTTGAGATGAATCCATCTCTTCGGATATTTTAGTGAACCCCTGTGCATCGGCAAAAAGAACTGTGGCCAGTTTATACTTCAGTACATTTGAATCTTTTTCCCGCCCGCTTTTTTGTTCCTTTTTTTCCAGTTTATATTTGGATACCAGGGTGCGGTACCTGTCCAGTTCCAGTGAAACAGTCTCAAGCTGCTGCTGTAACTTAAAGTTCTCCTCCTCTAAATGTTTGTTTTGCGATATAAGTTCCGCCAAATGCCTTAAAGTATTTTTACCCTTTTCTTTCATGAAAGACTATCTTACTTACTGAAATTTCATATGATATTCATAATTTCGTCATCCGATTTAAAGGAGCAATATGAGAATCCTTTCAGATTTTCATTTAAATTAATTCATTTCCTGTTAGGAATCAAAATCATTTTGTCTTTTTTTGCTGTTTTCCAAAAATATGAACTTTAACTTAACTTCAGAATACAAAGCCACGGGAGACCAGCCGGAAGCGATCAATCAACTGGCAGACGGACTGAAAAACGGAATTCCATACCAGACACTGCTGGGTGTGACAGGTTCGGGAAAAACCTTTACGATAGCGAATGTCATTGAACGGCTCAGCCGTCCTGTTCTTGTAATGAGTCATAACAAAACCCTGGCAGCACAACTGTTTGGTGAATTCAAACAATTCTTCCCCGGGAATGCCGTAGAATATTTTGTTTCCTACTATGATTATTATCAACCGGAAGCCTATCTGCCTGTCACCGATACTTACATAGAAAAAGATCTGTCGATAAACGATGAGATCGAAAAGCTGCGTCTGAGCACAACCTCATCATTGCTTTCCGGAAGAAGGGATGTGATCGTTGTTTCATCGGTCTCCTGCCTTTATGGTATTGGAAATCCCGATGACTTTTACAGTAATACGATCCATGTGAAACGGAGACAAAAGATCGGACGGAATGTTTTCCTGAGAAACCTTGTCGACGGGTTGTATTCAAGAAATGAGGCCTCTTTTGAACGCGGTAAATTCAGGGTTAACGGAGACACCGTGGATATTTTCCTGGCTTACGCTGATAATGCTTACCGGATCAATTTCTGGGGTGATGAAATCGAGGAGATCGAATCTTTTGATCCGGTGTCGGGCAATTTAATAGAAGAACTGGATGAAGCGACTATTTTTCCGGCCAATATATTTGTTACTACTAAGTACAGGATGCAAAAAGCCATTGAAAGCATACAGGAAGACCTTGTCAGGCAAGTGGAATTTTTTAACAGTATGGGAAAGACAATGGAAGCAAAACGGTTGAACGAAAGGGTCCGTTACGATCTCGAAATGATAAGGGAGCTTGGTCATTGCCCGGGAATTGAAAATTACTCACGTTACTTCGATGGCAGGCCTCCCGGAACCCGTCCGTTTTGTTTACTCGACTATTTCCCGGAAGACTTTATCACCATTATTGATGAAAGTCATGTGAGCCTTCCCCAGATAAGGGCCATGTTCGGGGGTGACCATAGCAGAAAACAAACACTGGTGGAGCATGGCTTCAGGCTTCCGGCCGCTATTGATAACAGGCCGTTGAAGTTCGACGAATTTGAAAACATTGTTGGTCAGATTGTTTATGTCAGTGCAACACCTGCCGATTACGAGTTGGAAAAATCCGAAGGGATCGTGGTTGAACAGCTGATCAGACCAACGGGCCTGCTGGATCCGGTGATCGAGGTAAAACCATCTCTCGATCAGATAAATGATCTGCTGAACGAAATAAATATCCGGTCGAATGCCGGTGAACGTGTACTGGTAACCACCCTTACAAAAAGAATGGCGGAAGAACTGACAAATTACCTGCTACGGCACGATGTCAGATGCCGTTATATACATTCCGATATAGATACACTTGAACGGATCGAGATCATGGAGGGATTGCGCGCCGGAAAATTCGATGTATTGATCGGTGTAAACTTATTGCGTGAAGGACTCGATTTGCCGGAAGTGTCCCTGGTCGCTATCCTCGATGCAGATAAAGAAGGCTTTCTGCGTTCGGAACGCTCACTGACCCAGACAGCAGGAAGGGCGGCAAGGCATATCAACGGCAAGGTCATTATGTATGCCGACACTATGACCGATTCCATGCAACGTACCATAGACGAAACAAACCGCAGACGGGAAAAGCAATTAAAATACAATGAAGAACACGGGATAACACCCCGGCAGATCATCAAAGCTTCGTCGAATATCCTGCGGGAAGTAAGAAACATTACAGGCCAGGGGAACACATATATTGAGCCGGAACGTCCTGATGTTGCTGCCGACCCTATCGTTCAGTACATGAATAAGGAGGCCATACTGAAGGCCATTGCCAATGCAAAATCGAACATGGAAAAAGCAGCAGAAAAGCTTGATTTTATTGAAGCTGCCCGGTTCCGGGATGAAATGCAGGCTTTTCAAAAATTACTGGATGAAAAATCGTAAATAGCATTCCGACTAGCAAATTCCGGTTCACTTCGTTCCCGGTGGGATAGCTGCTGTTATCGTAAAATCTATTATCCGAATTACTGCCTGTTTATACAAGGCTATCCCGATACGCTTCGCTATCGGGATTCGTTCGACTAGCAAATTCCGGTTCACTCCGTTCCCGGTGGGATAGCTGCTGTTATCGTAAAATCTATTATCCGAATTACTGCCTGCTTATACAAGGCTATCCCGATACGCTTCGCTATCGGGATTCGTTCGACTAGCAAATTCCGGTTCACTCCGTTCCCGGAATTTGAGTCTCACGAAAAAAAAGGAGTTGCTCGTATTAGAGCAACTCCCAAATATATAGGTGTGTTCAGGTTTTTTTATCCCAGATAGGTTTTCAGCAATTTACTCCTTGAAGTATGCCGCAACCGTCTGATTGCTTTTTCTTTTATCTGCCTGACACGCTCACGGGTTAAGCCGAAACGTTCCCCGATCTCTTCCAGTGTCATTTCCTGGCACCCTATGCCAAAAAATAACCTGACAATATCTCTTTCCCGGTCGGAAAGGGTAGCCAATGCCCTTTCGATTTCCCTGTTCAACGATTCGTAAAGCAATGTTTTATCGGCTTTGGGAGAATCATTATTTACAAGGATGTCCAAAAGACTGTTATCTTCACCGTCGGAAAACGGAGCATCGACAGACACGTGACGTCCCGAAACACGAAGGGTATCCGAGACCTTTTCTTTCGGCAGTTCCAGTGTTTCAGCCAGTTCCTCTGGTGTCGGTGTCCTTTCATACTCCTGCTCAAATTTTGAGAATGCCTTGTTTATTTTATTAAGTGAGCCCACCTGATTAAGCGGAAGTCTGACAATACGCGATTGTTCCGCAAGAGCCTGAAGAATTGACTGACGGATCCACCAGACAGCATATGAAATAAATTTAAAGCCGCGGGTTTCATCAAACTTTTCTGCAGCTTTGATCAGGCCAAGATTGCCTTCATTTATCAGGTCAGGTAAACTAAGCCCCTGGTTCTGGTACTGTT
>JASFVU010000335.1:0-4274 GCA_050049665.1 Bacteroidales bacterium
AAGCATATCCGTCATCTGAAGATATCCATAGGAGATGGCATGCATCAGGGGCGTTTTACCATATTCATCCTTTATATTTATATCGGCCCCCCTGCGGATCAGCATTTCCGATATGGTAAGGTCATTATTTCCAACAGCAACGATGAGTGCCGGTGGTCCTTCATAAGCTCTTAAATCGGGATCGGCACCGTTAAGCAACAGGATTTTAACGACTTTCTCGTGTCCGTTCTGTACCGCATACATCAATGGTGTTACATCTTCATAGGTTTGTGTATTCACATAAGCCCCTTCATTCAGTAACCTTAAAACTTCCTCATCATAACCTTTGCTTGCCGCTATGATAAGATTGAAATTGTTATCGCCAGGAAAATAATCGGACGTATCGGGATAAAAAGAACTGGTGTCCGGAGAAACGGCCAGACTATCAGTAATTTGAGAATATATTTTTGTATTACTGAAATGAAAAAGACACAGGATTAGCAGGAACAGTATTGATGTTGATATGAATTGTCTTTCCATATAGTCTGGAATTGGGTTATAAATATAGGAGGAATTGATGTTTTTTTACAACATATTTAATCAATCCCGAAAAAAAATTTTTAGATGAGTGCTGATTTAATAATTTAGCTTGAATAATACCAATCATTATGGCCGATTCAAATAAATCAAAAAGCTTTGGGACAGCGCCTGTTTTTTTTACTGCCATATCAACCATCCTGGGGGCCATTCTTTTTCTCCGTTTCGGATATGCGGTCGGAACCCTTGGATTCATTGGTACACTCGGTGTGATTTTTCTGGGACACATGGTTACCATTCCGACGGCCCTGGCAATTTCGGAGCTTGCCACAAACCAGCGTGTGGAGGGTGGGGGTGAGTATTTTATTATCAGCCGTTCGTTTGGATTGAATATCGGGGCAACCATAGGAATGGCACTTTACCTGTCGCAGGCTATTAGCGTCGCCTTTTATGTCATCGCTTTTACCGAAGCGTTTTCTCCTTTGCTTGATAAACTTCCGTTTGATGAGGCATGGGCACGCAGGCTTGTTAGTATTCCCAGCATGCTGATCCTGTCTTTCATTATGCTGAAAAGGGGCGCTAATATTGGAGTGAGAACATTGTACATAGTTGTTACCATCCTGGCGATCAGTCTGGTATTGTTCTTCCTTGGCAAGACAGATTATTCCGAAGTATTTCAGCCCGATCTGTTTTCGGTCAGGATCGGTGATATAAATGCTTCCTTTTTTGTGGTATTTGCTATTATTTTCCCTGCTTTTACGGGAATGACAGCCGGTGTGGGATTATCAGGCGACCTTAGGAATCCAAGCAAGTCCATTCCTTTGGGGACTACCCTGGCAACTGTTTTGGGAATGATCATTTATGGTTTTATAACCTACAAACTGGTGAGCTCAGCCTCTCCGGATAACCTGGTGAATGATCAGCTGATCATGAGCAGAATTGCTCTGTTCGGCCCGCTTGTCATCCCCCTTGGGCTGGCCGCTTCAACCATATCATCAGCCATAGGCTCCATCATGGTGGCTCCCAGAACACTGCAAGCTCTGGCAATTGACAAGTCCCTGCCTGTCAGGGGGTTGAATAAATTAATGGCTAAGGGCAGAGGCCCGACCAATGAACCTTTCAATGCAACATTTTTGACAAGTATTATCGCTTTTGTCTTTGTTTTTATCGGAGGAGTGGATTTTGTCGCCCAGATTATTTCCATGTTCTTTATGGTAACTTACGGTTCGATCTGTCTCATATCGTTTCTTTATCACTTTGGCGCCGATCCGTCTTACCGTCCTGTATTCAAATCCAGGTGGTATTTGTCCCTCATAGGGTTTCTTTGCTGTACCTGGCTGATGTTCAAGATGCAGCCATATTATGCTATGATGGCCTTTATCGTTATGATTTTGTTGTATCTGATAGTCAGTTTCTTTCATAAAGACCGCGGAGGAATGGCTGCTATTTTTCAGGGTGCCATTTTTCAGTTAAGCCGGAATATCCAGGTTTACATGCAGAAAAAGAAAAAAGACAGCAGTTCGGAACGGTGGAGGCCGTCTGTTGTTTGTATTTCAAACAGAACGTTTGAGAATGACAAGGCACTTCAGTTGCTGGGCTGGATATCGGATAAATATGGTTTTGGCACTTATATACATTTAATTGAGGGTTATTTTTCAACAGCCACGAACTCCGAATCCTTGAAATTGCTTGACAGACTTATAGAGATATCGGGAGATAACAACAATACCTATCTTGATACGCTGATTTCTCCTTCGTTTACTTCCGCGGTGGCACAGACCATTCAATTGCCCGGGGTATCAGGAATGCCTAATAACATGATATTGTTTGATTTTGACAAAGATGAAAATGAAGGAGTTCAGCGCATTATTGAAAATGTTTCATTGGCAAAAGCAGCAAAACTGGATGTTTGTATCTTCGCTTCCGCCCAGCGCAAAATAATCTTCAAACACGGGATCCATGTGTGGATAAGAAGCGTCGACTTTGAAAATTCCAACCTGATGATACTTCTTAGTTATATCATATTGGGTCATCCCGACTGGAAAAAGGGTAAAATAAGGATCTTTGAGATCACGAAAAGTGAGCAGGCAGAGAAAGCAAAGGAGAAGCTCACCGAAATGCTGCAGAGCGGCCGCCTTCCGATACCACCGAAAAATATTGAGATCCTTACCATGGAAGAAAGCGAAAACCATAAAAGCATTATTTGTGAACGATCCAAAGATGCGGGACTGACTGTGATCGGATTCAGGGAGGAAGTCCTGAAGCATGATAAAGAGGTTTTTTCCGGGTATGATGATCTGGGCGATATTCTTTTTGTTAATGCATCACAGATGAGGGATATCAATTAAACCATCAGTAACACAATTACATTTCATGCAGAAACCTTCAGATCAGATTATAGTTATTTTCGGTGCATCAGGAGACCTTACAAAAAGAAAACTGTTACCGGCGTTATATACTTTGTATAAACAGCATTTTTTGCCCGATAACTTTTGTATTCTCGGGGTAGGGAGGACAGAACTCAATGATGACTTATTCCGTGATAAAGCAAAGAAAGACCTGCCGCGGTATGCAGAGATAGATAAAGAACACCCGCAATACCTGAATGATTTCATTGAAAGGCTTCATTACATTTCGCTGGATACAGGCAAAGTTGAACAATACATTCACCTGAAAGAGAAGTTGGAAGCCATAGCAGAAGAAAAATCAATTCCATGGAATTACATTTTTTACCTTGCCACTCCGCCTTCCCTGTATACACTGGTAACGGAGGCGCTCGCCAAACATAAGCTAAACAGAGGCGGGAACGGATACCGGAGCAGCATCATCGTGGAAAAACCTTTTGGCTACGATCTGAAATCGGCAAAGGAGCTGAATACGCAGTTGCTGAAATATTTCAGTGAAGAACAGATTTACAGGATAGATCATTACCTGGGTAAGGAAACAGTTCAGAATGTAATGGTTACAAGGTTTTCGAACGGAATCTTCGAACCTCTCTGGAACAGAAATTATATCCATCATGTGGAGATCACATCGGCAGAAAGCATCGGTGTGGAAAACAGGGGAGGATATTATGAAAGTTCCGGGGCTCTCAGGGATATGGTACAAAATCATCTGTTGCAGGTAGCTGCCCTGATAGCTATGGAACCTCCGTCGGTAAATAATCCGACAGCTATCAGGAATGAAACGCTAAAGGTATTTCAGGCATTGAAACCATTGAACGAAACAGACATAGAAAAGCAGGTCATAAGAGGTCAATATACGTCTTCTTCTTTCCGGGGCAGAAAACTCAAAGGGTATCGGGAGGAGGTGGGGGTTGATGCAGATTCCCGTACCGAAACGTTTGTAGCCCTTAAGATGTTTATCGATAACTGGCGTTGGGGAGGAGTGCCTTTTTATATCCGTACGGGAAAAAGACTTCCTACAAGGGTTACGGAGGCTGTAATCCATTTCAATCCCACTCCGCACAGGCTGTTTTGCTTCGATGTGAACAGCCTGAACAGGGATAATCAGCTGATCATTCGTATTCAGCCAGATGAAGGGATCTTACTTAAGTTCGGAATGAAAGTGCCTGGTGCGGGGTATCGCGTACAGGAGGTAAATATGGATTTTCATTATTCCGACCTCGGGGATATTCAGGTGCCGGAAGCGTACCAGAGGTTGTTACTTGATTGTATGAATGGTGATGCCACGCTGTTTACCAGAGGCGATGCAGTTGAAGAAGCCTGGAGATTTATTGATCCTATCCTGGAATACTG
>JASFVU010000336.1:0-4270 GCA_050049665.1 Bacteroidales bacterium
TTTGCTTAATGGTTTGCATAAAAAATACCTTGTCCATCACTTTATCCTCAAAGTTTCTGTCAGGTGTATCAAGAATACTTTTCCCGATAAGATCTTTGAAATGGTTTTCTGTTTTATCATATTTCATCGTACAAACGGTTATTTCATTGAATTAAACTTGCTGATTTTTTAACGCGGGCTGCAAATTTTCTGCGGGCCCTGTAAAGTATTACTTTGACATTCGATAAAGAGAATCCTGTTATCTTACTGACTTCTTTAAGATTGAGTTCTTCAAGATAAAATAACCTTAAAATCAGGCTTTCGCTCGTGGTTAATGTATTCAGTATATTGCAGATCATTTCTTTTTGTTCTTCCTCGTGCAGATAACCGATAGCTTCCGGCTCGATCCGGATTAGATTATCGTTCGGCTCAACGTCATTCAGGTGTTCGAATGGTAATTTCCTTTTTCTGGTCTTCCTCATGGATTCGTTCACCACTATTTTGTAGAGCCAGGTAGAGAACTTGGATCTCTTCCTGAATTTTTCCAGGTTTTGAAAAGCCTTTAAAAAAGAATCCTGGGCCACCTCTTCTGCAACAAGATCATCTTTTGTTATGTTTCGGGCAATAGTAAACACCATATTCTTGTATTTTTCAACAAGGTACCTGTACGAATGAATATTGCCCCTGAGAACTTGCTGGATGTAAATTTCATCCATTAACTTCCTTCTTTGTAAGTTTTAGTATAATGTAATGGTTTACAACAAGACTTAAGCCACCGAATAACAAGATCATGGAGAAATAGGAGATCTCTTCTTCAACAGTGGTATATCGCTTTAAAAGGTAACCAAAAAACAATCCTAAAGCAACACCAATAAAAAAGACCCCTGTTCTCAATGCCTGGTAAGGTTTTGATTTTTTTTCCTTCAGTTCGAACCCCTTTTCGATCATTGCCATTCTTTCCTTATTCCTTGTTTTGAAATAGAAAAACAAGGATAAAACGACAGCAGCAAAAAATGCGATCGGAACTAAAGTTTCTTCCATTATATCAGCAATTTCCATGATAATGATTTTTTAAGTTAATAATGTGTTTATTCTATTAGATACCTGAACTGGATACAAGGTTACAATATCGGCAGAAAATTTTAATCTTCCTTTGCGTTCCGCTTGCATCACCGTTCTTGCTACCGGCTGGCTATAACACACGGTAAAGCTTCAGGCGGCAGGTTGTCCGGCGTTGATATGATCACATCCTTTCGGACTATTCCCCTGCTGCAATCAATCTTTGACCTTTTTTGTGTGTTTGACAACTTAGTGAAGCGATCTCACAGCCTGTTCCGATTTTATCGGAAACCGGAGGGAGTAAAAAAGGAAATCGAACTGTAAGGGAACAGTTCGAAAAAGAGGGTCGTGCGGGGCTTATATCCTGCAGGCCAAAACCACTTCAGCAACAGAGCACTCAGGGGTTCAATATCCTTTTATTGATAAGGAATGGATCATACCGTCCGCATTCGAACGGTAAAAGTTCAGAATCGGTCAATATGTGACAGTAATTTAAGAAAAGATTTTTTTTAAAAATCTGTTTATCAGAAATATATAAATTTTGGCATAAAAGCTGATAGAGTGTGTGCAAACCAAAGAACCAGAATCATGAAAACTTTTTTTAAAGTTTTGTGCGTTTTTGCATTATTATTGATTCCTTTATTTTTTTTCATTTGTTCCAGGATAAACGCACAGACCATTATCAGTATCGGGTCGTCTTCAGACACGGCACTGGTCATGAAAATAAAGGATCAAAACAGGGATGAGCAGTTTCAGAAGCTGATCATTATCATTGACAGTTCATTGATGACATACGGACTATCGGAGAATGAAGTATATGCATTATCGGATATGGAATACCACGAGCCATTTCCCGTGGTTGTTCGCCAGGGAGTTCGAACAGAGAAAAAAAGTAATCAGGAGGAACTTCTGGATTTCCTGTCGGAAAAGACCTTAAAGGAGGAAGCCGACCGGGAGGACGATCTGGAATTACAGGAATGGATGTACAGTTTAAAAGAATGGCTGGAAAATGGTGAAGAATGAAGAAGTACCTGTCCGGTGATTTAACGGATTACCTGCTTATTCCCTTACCGGTTGATATCTCCTGCGATCTGGTTTTCCGGTTGATACTAACCTTATTAAATCCCGTTACATGGTTTCGTGAAGCGGTCCTTTCAGATAAGTGAAGGATCAGGGGTTTTTAATATACAGGAACCCGTTATTTAAATAGTTAACTTCATCTCTCTTGGTTTTCAGGCTGTTAATTTATATCTTTAAGATAAACAGATCGTTCTGTCCATGAAAAAACTTTGGAACAGGGTATCTTATCTTGGTATCGGGGATGCAGGTACCGGATTGGAACAGAGGACAATAATCCTGAGTAATCAGCTTAATTTTATTATGTTGATTACTATGTTCTGTATATTGCTCCTGCTGACTTTCATGAATAGTCTTGAACAGAGTAAACCCGGAATAGGTTCCTTGAGGGTGCTGTTACTGATTATTTTCAATTTCATGAACCTGATAGCCGCATATTTCAAATATCCCAGATTTGGTAAGATCTTGCTCATTTTTGCACCACCGTTGATTTTTTTGTTTTTTCCCACTTTTATCGGGTTTGTTGAAGAGGAGAGTTTTTCTTATTACCCTTTTGTTCTGATAGCATTTTCCATTCTTCCGCAAGTACTTCTGGTACCTGACAAAGAAAAAATCGTATTTCGTATTGCAGTCGTATATTATGCGCTGTTACTGCTGTTTATTGAAAGGATAATGATATTTTTTATGCCGGAAGAGTTTGAGATCGTAAAAATAATAAAGGGATTTTTTGTATACTTTAAAACTTCCCAGATAGCTATTTTTATTTTTCTTCAGATGGCCGTATTTTACCTCAGACAGTTAAATATAAGGTTTGAAAAGGATTTGAACGAGAAGAACCAAACGCTTGATCAGCAGAATGAAGAGCTCAAAGAAGCGATCAATAAATTGAAGATCACACAATTGCAGTTGATCCAACTGGAAAAGATGTCTGCGATCGGCACATTAACTTCGGGAGTGGCTCATGAAATCAATAATCCGCTGAACTTTATCTCAGGGGGGCTGGATCTGATCAGTGAAAGTGGCATAGGAGAAGAACTGGGGAAAAAGAGTAAAAAGGCAGAGGAATTTAATACGGCAATTCATATCATAAAAGAAGGTGTTGTTCGCGCTTCGAGAATTGTTGATACGCTCATGAATTTCGCTTATAAAGATCAGTCGGAATTAAAATCAACGGATATTCATCAGATCATTGAAAACACCCTGCTTTTCTGTCAAGCCAACATACCCTCCGGCATTTCCATTAAAAAGGATTACCGGTTAAAATATGAAGTTCCTGTTTACCAGGATAAAATGCATCAGGTTTTGTTGAATATTATCACCAATGCGATTGATTCGATCCAGAGTAAAAAGATATTAAACAATGAATGGATAAGTTTTTACACGGAATCCGTGGAGCAGGACGACAGAAGAAAAGCAATTATCTGGATTGAAAATACCGGCCCTGAGATCCCGGAAGATATTATTGATAAAATATTTGACCCTTTCTTTACTACCAGGGATGCCGGTGAAGGCACAGGACTGGGATTGTCAATAGCTTATTCATTCATCAAAGAGCACCAAGGCACGATACAGGTTGAAAATACAAATGAAGGAGTAAGGTTCAATATTGAAATACCGTTTTAAGATGCTTCACCGGCTTTCTGAATCCTGGTCAGGTATCGCTGTCGTTTTCTTTTTCATTTTCCAGTGCCCTGTTCAGTAAGCTGTCCGGAAGATGCTTTTTTACTTTTACTCCAAGGTCTTTTAGTTTCTGAACCCTGCCAACAAGGTTACCTCTCCCTTCGCTTAATTTTTTCATGGTATCCCTGTAGTGCAATGAAGCGTCGTCAATTTTTTTGCCAAGTTTGATCAGATTTTCACTCAACCGGACAAAGTCATCGTATAAAGATCCTCCCTGATGGGCTATTTCCATTACATTTCTGTTCTGGTATTCCTGTTTCCAGAGGCTTTCGATCATTTTTAACACGGCGATCAGGTTGGTGGGACTGATAAGCAGTATCCTTTTTTCATAGGCATAATTCCACAACTGGGGTTCATTCTTAATGGCCAGGAGATAGGCCGGTTCAACAGGCATGAACATGATGATAAAATCCAGTGTTTTGATCTCATCAATGTCCTGGTAGTTTTTTGCTGCCAGCAGGTTGATGTGATTTTT